>JBDSHB010000126.1:0-4564 GCA_039918695.1 Nitrospirales bacterium
CTTCCCTTCGACGGGCCTCAGCACAGGACGGGCTTTTTGAACATTCCTGATTTTTTTGAGGTCTGGATGATCCACAAGCAGATCAACAGGCAAATTTTTTGATTATTTAGCCCTATACACATACTCGCCTTTCTCACAAAATGAACCCTCTGCACGCGAGATAGCTCACTTATTATGGATAACGAAGGAGCAAGAATGAAACCCGCATGTGATTCGCTGGACCAGCTTTGTATTAACACCATTCGTACCTTATCGATGGATGCGGTGCAAGCCGCGAACTCCGGGCATCCCGGTACCCCGATGGCTCTGGCGCCTGTCGCCTATTGGCTATGGAACCGGATCTTGCGTTCTGATCCCGACGATCCCATCTGGCCGAATCGAGATCGGTTTGTTCTCTCGGCCGGGCATGCGTCGATGTTGCTCTATTCCTTGCTGCATCTCTGTGGGGTGAAGTCGGTGAACGGTCAATATGAACACCTGGGCGAGCCTTCAGTCACATTGGAGGATATTAAACGGTTTCGGCAGTTAGAGAGTAAATGCCCTGGTCATCCTGAATATCGTTGGACATCTGGTATCGAAACCACGACCGGTCCCTTAGGACAAGGGTTGGCGACCAGTGTCGGTATGGCGATTGCCCAACGATGGATGGCCGAGTATTTTAATCGGCCAGATTTTGAAATGTTTAATTACAATGTGTATTCCATCTGTGGTGACGGATGTCTCATGGAAGGAGTGTCATCGGAGGCCGCGTCTCTTGCCGGACATCTGAAGTTGTCAAATCTCTGTTGGATCTATGACAACAATAAGATCACGATTGAAGGCCCTACGGACTTGGCCTTTAGCGAAGATGTGGCTACCAGGTTTATCGCCTATGGTTGGAATGTGACCCGTGTGGGCGATGCCAATGATCTTAATATGCTGGATCGCGCCTATGGCACATTTTTAAAGGAATTAGAACGTCCGACGTTGATCATTGTGGATAGCCATATTGGGTATGGAGCTCCGAATAAACAGGATACGCATTCCGCTCATGGTGAACCATTGGGTGAAGAAGAGATCCGTTTGGCCAAACGTCATTATGGTTGGCCGGAAGACGCCAAATTTCTTGTGCCCGATGAGGTGCCGACTCATTTCCAACAGGGTATTGGGAAACGAGGCAAAGATTTGCGTGGCGCGTGGATGGCCCGTTTTAAAGACTATCAAACCAAATATCCCGAATTGGCTCGTCATTTATATCAGATGCAGCATAGACAATTGCCAGAGGGATGGGCCGCCAAAATTCCCGTTTTCCCGCCTGATGCTAAGGGGCTTGCCGGTCGGGAAGTGTCTGGAATCGTATTGAATGCGTTGGCAGCGACGATTCCTTGGCTTCTTGGCGGGGCCGCAGACTTGGCTCCATCCACGAAGACTCGCTTAACCTTTGAGGGAGCGGGGGATTTGACCGGCGGCAATCCATCAGGACGAAATATCCATTTCGGCGTTCGAGAGCATGCGATGGGCGCTATCGTGAATGGCCTGTCCCTATCAAAAGTCCGCCCCTATGGCTCAGGATTTCTTATCTTTAGCGATTATGCCAAACCGGCTATCCGGTTAAGTGCCTTAATGGAAATTCCCGTTGTGCATATCTTTACCCACGATTCTATTGGGGTAGGAGAAGATGGACCGACACACCAGCCTATTGAACAAATCTCTTCGCTTCGGGCGATTCCCGGGTTAATGGTGTTTCGCCCTGGAGATGCCAACGAAATTGTTGAAGCGTGGAAGGTGATTATGGAACTGAGGCACGAACCGGTGATTATGATTGTCTCGCGGCAGGCGATTCCCACATTGGATCGCATGAAATATGCTTCTGCGTCCGGCGTGGCCAAAGGCGCCTATGTGTTGGCGGACCCGTCCGATGGCTGTCCCGAGGTATTATTGCTCGGAACGGGAAGTGAAGTGCCATTATGTGTGCAAGCCCATGAGCAATTGGCGGTCGAAGGGATTAAAAGTCGGGTCGTCAGCATGCCTTCCTGGGAGTTGTTCGAACAACAATCGGAAGATTATCGACGCTCGGTTATTCCCCCCGATGTCCACGCGCGGGTGTCAGTCGAGCAAGCGTCCGTCTTTGGATGGGGGTGTTATGTAGGGACCGAAGGGCATTCAATCGGGATGAAATCGTTCGGCGCCTCGGCTCCACTCAAGGAATTAGCCAAAAAATTTGGATTTACAGTTGAGCATGTGGTGGCCGCAGCGAAGGGGCAGATCGCACGGCACCAAGCTCACACCACCATCGCTCAACGCTAACCCTTTTCTTTAAAGGAAACGTCACCATGAATCCACTCGTTCAGCTTCGTGAAATGGGCCAAAGTCCCTGGTATGACTATATTCGTCGGGGTTTGATCACCTCTGGAGACCTTCAGGCACTTATTGAGAAGGACGGTCTCATGGGCATGACCTCGAATCCCTCGATTTTTGAAAAAGCGATTGCGGGGAGTGCGGACTATGATGAGGCGATTGCACGGGTCGCGTCTCAGGTTACGAGTGTCAAACAGATATATGAGGGAGTGGCCATTCAGGACATCCAGGATGCAGCCGACTTGATGCGGCCAGTCTATGACACCTCGGACGGTCGTGATGGCTATGTAAGCTTGGAGGTTTCTCCGGATTTGGCTTTTGACACCCAAGGCTCCATCGATGAAGCGGTCCGTCTGTGGCAAACTGTGGGTCGGGATAATGTCATGATTAAAGTGCCTGGAACCCCGGAAGGGCTACCCGCCATCGAGGAGCTTCTGTCCCAAGGCATCAATATCAATGTCACCCTGTTATTTAGTGTGTTGATGTATGAGCAGGTGGCTTGGAGCTATATCCGTGGGTTGAAACGGTTGGCGGCGCATGGGGGAAATGTGCATCGCGTCGCCTCGGTGGCCAGCTTTTTTGTCAGCCGGATTGATAGTCTGATTGATAAAAAATTAGACGAGAAAATCTCAAAAGAATCCCGTCCTGCCCAACGAGCGATGATGGAAGGTCTCCTGGGAAAGGTTGCTATTGCCAATGCCAAGTTGGCCTATCACATCTTTCAGGAAGTCTTTGCCAGTGCCGAATTTCAACCCCTCAAAGCAGAAGGTGCACGGGTTCAGCGGGTCCTTTGGGCCAGTACCGGCACGAAAAATCCCAAATACCCGGATACCTACTATGTTGATAATCTTATCGGTCCGGATACGGTGAACACGATGCCTGAAGGGACGTTTACGGCTTTCCGGAACCATGGAACGGTGAAGAATACAATCCAGGAGGGCCTGGCCGAAGCCAAAGTCACCATGCAGCAGTTGGCCGAGGCTGGCATTTCTATGGAGGAGGTCACCGACACCCTCCTGAAGGATGGCGCACAATTGTTTTTGGATGCCTTTAATCAATTAATGGGCGTGATCAGCCGGAAGCGGGAGAAAATCTTAGGGGAGAAAGTGGACCGGGTTACCTAATCGGTTGGCGCTCTGCAGTCGAAGATTGACGAGGCACTCAAAGAATTTCAATACACCAATCTGGATGTTGAAAAGGGGTTGGCTCGCCTGGAGCAATTGATTGAAGCGAGCATCGGTTCGCCCGCTCACTAGGCACAATCAGGGATGAGGATGTTTGAGCAGTTTTGGCGAACAGGGAAGCGGGGATAATCCTCTACAGTAGTCTCAATTATATGAAAAAACTTAAGGCACGGGCTGGACTAAATTTTTCGCCAATGGTGGCCGCCTGACTGAATCAGTCGATCGGCTTCGATTGGTCCCCAGGTGCCGGCTGGATACTCTGGTAACCACTTGGTTTCGTATGCACTCCACCCTTCGAGGATATCCGTGACCCATTTCCATGAGGCCTCAACGGCATCCCGTCTCATGAATAACGATGTATCTCCAGCCATGACATCCAACAGCAATCGCTCGTAGGCTTCCGGGGAAGGCGCCTTAAAGGCATCACCGTAGTGAAAGTCCATATCAACGGGATGCGTTTGGGCTTTGGTGCCGGGCACTTTTGAAATAATTCGAAGGGCCATGCCCTCTTCGGGTTGAATGCGAAGCGTGAGCAAATTCGGAGCTTGGGGAATTTGGGGATTGGCATTAAATAAAATCTGGGGAATGTCCTTGAATTGCACGGCGATTTCGCTGGCGCGAGTCGGCATGGCTTTCCCCGTGCGAATATAGAATGGCACTCCGGCCCAGCGCCAGTTTTCCACAAAGACTTTTAAGGCCACATATGTTTCCGTGGTGGAGTCAGGTTGCACTCCTTCCTCTCGTCGATAGCCTGGTACTTCCTGGCCCTTGATGTTGCCGTGGGCATACTGGGCGCGAACGGTCATCTTTTCGACCTCTTGTCCGCGAATTGGACGCAGTCCGCGTAACACATCCATTCGAGCATTCCGCACCACATCAGGATCCAGCGAGTAAGGGGGCTCCATTGCAATCAGACAGAGCAATTGCAAAATGTGATTTTGCACCATGTCTCGAAGCGCTCCTGCGCCTTCGTAATAGGTGGCTCGGGTACCAAGGGTAACCGCTTCGCTGACGGTTAATTGCACGTGGTCGATGTATTTATG
>JBDSHB010000127.1:0-3339 GCA_039918695.1 Nitrospirales bacterium
ATAACATCCACACCCCATTGCCGGTAGAGAAATGATTCGGCTCGACTGGAGAATTGTGGCCCTTCAATGCAGAGGTACGTACCAGGACGGTGCACCGTCACGGAGACTCCTTGGCTGGCCTTTTCTAATACACTCGACAAGGTCCCACACATGGGATCAGCGAAGGCGACATGGGCGACGATGCCCTGGTCGAAAAACGTGTTATCACGTTGAGTGGTTCGGTCAATGAATTGATCAGGCAGGACAAAGTCCCCCGGTTGAATGGATTCCTTCATGCTTCCCACCGCACTAATGGAGAATACTCGCGTCACACCCAGGGCTTTTAGTGCATGGATATTCGCGCGATAATTTATGGCGGAAGGCAGAGTGCGGTGTCCTCGACCGTGGCGAGCTAAAAAGGCGACTCGCATGCCATGAAAGGTTCCCAGAATTATGGCGTCCGAAGGTTTCCCAAACGGGGTTGCCATCCGGACTTCTTTGAGGTTGGTGAACCCGTCCATTTCATAGAGTCCACTGCCTCCGATAATCCCGATTTGAGCCCGTTGGGTAGGCGAAGAGGGCCGTTTAATATTCATTCACTCGTTCTCCGCCATGTGAGTAGGTCTCTCTGATCAAAAGGGAAGGGCATGTGGTTTCAGTGGTACGCTGATTTGAGGCCGAACTATTGAGGAGTCTTTCATGTCTCAAAGGAGTGAAGTTTTCCGCATTGTATCATGAACTGCCCTGTATGGTTAACCTGACGCTTGGGTGGATTTTAAATGGGACGTTGCTTCCGCAGGAAATGGTAACCTTGCAAAGGTATAGAGAAACTGATTGATGTGATCCAGGATCTTGGTGGCCGCTCGATCTGGGATGTCTGACTCTTCCAATGTGATCCACTGGATGCCGGCTTCCTTCTGAAACCACGTCATTTGTCGTTTGGCGAAGTGACGGGTATCCCGTTTTAATAATCGCACAGCTTCTTCATAAGAATAGTCACCTGCTAAGTATCCTGAAAACTGTCGATAGCCCAGCCCTTTCATGGAACCGAGCTCTCGAAGAAATCCTTGATTCATGAGGGATTGCGTTTCTTCCACAAGTCCTTTCTGAATTTCCCAATCGACGCGGGTTTCTATTCGCTGATAGAGGGCTTGGCGTTCCATGGTGAGCCCGATCAATAAGTATGGATATGGAGCGTCGTTAAATCGGTGTTGCTGCTGAATGACCGATAGCGGCGTGCCAAGAATGCGATACACTTCAAGGGCGCGTTGGACCTTCGACTGGTCATTGGGATGCAGCCGTTGTGCGAGTTCGGGATCCACCTGTTGAAGCTTTTTATAAAGAAAAGCCGGTCCCTGAGCTTTGGCTTCCTGAGCTAATTCACTCCGAATAATCCAATCGGCCGGTGGACCTGGGCAAAGACCTCGTAAGAGGGCTCGGATATAGAGTCCGGTGCCTCCGATGACAAGAGGCAGGAGACCTAGGCGATGCAGGCGAGCAATGTCCTGGGTCGCGTGATGCCGGAAGTCGCCCGCGTTAAAGGATTGATCTGGATCGACAAGATCAATTAAGCGATGAGGAATATTTTGCTGTTCTGCTAAGGAGGGTTTATCGGTACCGATGTCCATGCCACGATAGACCTGTCGGGAGTCTGCGGTTAAAATTTCCGTGTGGAGAATTTTGGCGACTTCAATCCCGATACGGCTTTTCCCGATTGCGGTTGGCCCCACAATGGCGACGACGGGTTTCCATGCTGTGATGATGTCGGCCTGTTTCATGAACAATCAGCGAATGAGCCTTATTTCAATGGACGGGCAAATATGGTGTGCAATTCTTCCAAGGAATGTCGAATGGCCACTCGCCTCCCGTGGGGACAGGTCATCGGAAAATTTTCTTGTGCCCAGTCCTGTAAAAGGATTGTGATTTCCGCCTGAGTCATGGGGCGTCCGGCTTGAACGGCACTTTGACAGGCCATGGTGGCCAAAATGGGTTTAATCGTGTTGTCCAGCGCATCTGTGGATTGCCACTCCGAGAGTTCATCCAATAATTCCAGGACCAGGGAACCAACGGATATATTTCCTAACATGGCTGGAATGGCTCGCACAACATAAGATGTATTTCCAAATCGTTCCACCTCCAATCCCGCTTGAGCCAGAAAAGGTAGCCATTCTTCCAATAACTCTCCCTGGTGGGGAAGCAGTTCAACCGGCTCAGGGATGAGTAAGCTTTGTTGGAGAATTTCTTTTTTCTTCCATGACCGAAGCAGTCTCTCAAAGCGTACTCGTTCATGGGCTGTGTGTTGATCGACAATGAATAGATCCTGATCGATTTGTCCAAGAAGATAGGTGTGATGAATTTGCCCGAGAGGATATACCTCACATGGCTGCTCCCTGCTCCCATAGACAGAGGGCGGTTCCTGGACAAAAAGAGAAAGAGGGTAAGGTCGATTGGTGCCCGTTCGAGGGAATTCAGACCCATGCTGGAATGGAGCCGGCGCGACGTTAACTGATCCGGATGTTGTCTTGGTTGAATGAGGAGCAACCGGGCCAGGCTTCTCCTTGTGCTCATCGGATATGATGTCGGGTGAGGGTTGCGTGAAAAAGAGAGCTTTGATGCCACGGAGAACGCCTGTATGAATGAATTCTGGATGGGAGAAGCGAACCTCACGTTTAGTCGGGTGGACATTGATATCGATTGTCTGGGGATCAAGATGGATAAATACGATATATTGTGGGTGTTTTCCTTTTGGTAAAAATGATCCGTAGGCTTCATGCACTGCATGGGAAATAGTCGTATTTTTTATAGGGCGGCCATTAACAAAAATTTCCTGTGGCACACGAGACGTTCGTGCATGATGAGGACTGACAGTAAACCCTGTGAGTTGAAATGAACCAGCGTTATAGGTGACGGGGAGAAAGCGTTCAAGGAAGTCTGGTCCATAGATCTGTAATAATCGATCTTGCAGTGAGGATACGGCAGGGTACTCCAGCACCATATGATTCTGGTGGCGTAATCGAAAGTGGATCCCTGGGTGCACGGATGCCGCCTGTTGGACGACATAACAAATTTTAGAAAATTCGGTGGGAACGGTCTTGAGAAATTTCAGCCGCCCTGGAGTATTGAAGAAGAGATCACGTACCTCCACTTGAGTGCCTAGAGGCCCAGTATAGTCTTGAACCTCCCATGTCACACCCCCCATTGACTGGGTCTGAGTACCAAGGGGGCTTTCGGGGGAAACGGTCTTTAAGAAAAAACGAGAAACGGAGGCGATGCTGGGAAGGGCTTCTCCTCGGAAACCCATTGTCAGGAGTGTCAAGAGATCTTCTTCGGACCGGAGTTTGCTTGTTGCAAAACGTTGAC
>JBDSHB010000128.1:0-4015 GCA_039918695.1 Nitrospirales bacterium
CTATTGCGACGACTCGTGGCGCGGATAAAAAAGCCTTTCTCCTTGAAGCGGGAGCGGATCATGTGATCGTGACCGATGAAGAAAATCTGGTGGAACGGGGAATGTCTTTGACCGACGGAAAAGGCGCGCGCCTGGTATTTGACCCGGTTGCGGGACCTTTGCTGGAACAACTCGCCGCCGTCACCGCACCTGGCGGTATCATCTTTGAGTATGGGGCATTGGCTCCGCACCCAACCCCATTCCCCTTGTTCCCTGCACTGGCAAAAGGGTTAACCATACGAGGTTATACGCTGTTTGAGATCGTCAAAAACCCGGAAATGCTGAAGCGAGGGAAAGAGTATATTTATCAAGGATTAGAATCCGGCTCCCTGAAACCGATCATTGATCGCACGTTCCCTCTAGCGGAAATTGCGGAAGCGCATCGCTACATGGTGTCCAACCAACAAAAAGGCAAAATCGTGGTGACTGTATGAAGTCATGCACTAAAACCGTGGAAGAGATGAGAATCAATCATCATTAAATAGAAGGTCGATCTCTGGCTCAAAGGTATCTGGCGGAAATCCAGGGATCCATCTTCCATGTTCCCTTTCCGCGCGATAGAAATATTGGTGGTTCTTCCGTTTGATGACCCAATCTCTTCCTGCAGCCCACACTGTCTTAATGTTCTCCTCATCACTCATTTCCATTTGTATGTGTTCTCCATCGTTCAGTCATTGGTTTTGAGCAATACTCCACTGATAGGACGTTTTTGAAAGTGTCTTTTCAGGAACTTGTCCCCCGTATGAGATAAACTAGGAGGGTCTTTTAATGTCCATGCTTGGATTTGGGTCTTCAGGGCTCATCGTGTCGATGTGACGTCCAGGAATAGGTTTCAAAATACTGCTCTTTCCTATCCACCGTCCTTGGACAATTTTATTTAATTTAAGGACGTTTTATTCAAACAACCACAAGACCAATTCCGAAGTTCATTCATAAGAATGAGGACGTTCATACTTTTGCTAAAAATTGTCAGTGGTCCGGTCTTTACCGACCTACAGAAAAGGAAGGGAGGCGATTTGCAGAGTGTGGAGTGACTTATAGAATCTTGGCTGGCTGCTCAGCGGTAGCGCGTTGCTCGGTTGAACGGAGGCGGATTTTAAAGATGACGCGACGGCTTTTCTCCCGGTTCACCCTGTGATCGCGATCGTAGATCAGGTCTTGTCGTCCTCGGCCCGAGGCTGATGTCAATTCCTGGAAGCATTGGAAGGCTGACGGCTCTTGGGCCTCAATAACCTCCAATCCCTTGACCATTACGGCCAGCGACCGTTCCTGACTTAATTTGAGATTAATGACATCCTCGCCGCGATCGTCGGTGTGGCCTTGTATGGCGAGGGAATCAATCTTGTCGCGCAAGGGCCCGCATAAGACTGCCGCATAGAACGGCATAGCTTCCTGTAAAAACTGAACGGCGTTATAAGAAAGAATGCTTTGGCCGAACTCAAAGGTGAGTTTTTTGTCGGGGACGACGATGAGAAGCGTGAGCGGATCTTTGGGATCGGAATCAAGCGAAAGACCTAAGCGCTCCAGGTGATCGCGGAGGGCTACCTGCACATTCTCTTTGTGTTCCTGTAATTGGGATTTGGCTTCGGAAGAGGTCTGAGTAATAAAGGCCGCAAAGAGCAGAATGAAGATCATGGCCAGTGACGTCATGAGATCGATGACTCCGCCCGTCGTGGGAGAACTGGCGTTATCCTGATCCATCGGGGAACTCAACCCGTCCTCCGGTGTCTGGCTACCCCCGGCCGTTTTGACCAGGAGCCGATTTTATGGAAAAAGTTAATCATGAAAGGACCCCGAGAGTTGGTAGAGGTTTTCCAGAGGGGTGGGCGCTCTTCGAAAGATGTTTCCGTTGGCACGGGATTGGGCTTGGTGTCCTTGAGCAATTTGGTGAGGTCATGAATGGCGCCAGTCAATTCGTTCAGGGGGCTATGAAGCCTGTCTGTGATGACCCGGGGAAGGTCTGACATCGTTCGTCGGATTTCGATATGATCCTCCTTTTGCAATGTCATCAAGGACTGAATCGCTGCCGTCAAATTGGCCGTAGAGCTGGCGAGCCCATTTCCCCCCCATC
Source organism: Nitrospirales bacterium (assembly GCA_039918695.1). Taxonomy (GTDB): domain Bacteria; phylum Nitrospirota; class Nitrospiria; order Nitrospirales; family UBA8639; genus Nitrospira_E. The sequence continues at coordinate 2,111 of JBDSHB010000128.1, forward strand.
CGACAATGTGTTCGCGGCTTACTTCGCCTGAGGAGGCGTTGTCTCCAGCGGATTTCCCCTGCATGGCTGTGAGTTGCTCTAGCATCTGTTCCATGGTCTTTCGCGGAAAGAGTTGGTCGATGAGACCGAGAAATGTGTGCTGGGCGGTGATCAGGTTAGCCACCAGAGGTTTTTCCATGAACGTGAAGATATTGGCCACGATAAGCCCGACAATCGACGTCAGGAACTTTCCAGCCAGGCCGTTAATCAGACCCTGAATTCCCACAATCTCACTCCCATCAGCATGAAGTTTACCAAGGCCGATAAACAAGGCGAGAAAAGTCAGCAGGAGACCGAGGCCGGTGACGAGTGAAGGAAATTGCCGATAGAAAGTAAGGTTTACGTGTTTGGTGATGAGGGCTTCCTGGGTAAACACCTCTGCGGCGGGCCTTGTGCTGAATATACGTGGGTCCACGAACCAAGGGACCTGTTCCAGAATCAGTGTCATTCGGTATTGTGCCCATGAGCCGCGAAACATGGGTTCTTGTTGCATGCCCGAGTCGAGCGTTTGGATGTCGTCACTGTCAAGCCGGCTAGAAGAGGATGTCCCCCGGTCCGCATGGGTTGGGAACCTCTTCCCAGGGTGATGCGTAAAACGATCGTGATCGATCTCCCTTCGCTCGTTGGCGAGATTCTGTAACATTGGGCGTATTCGATCGAACGCCCGTCGAACCAAAGCCGTTTCTTTTCGCATTTTGAGGATTTGCCACAGAAAAAACAGCACGATTCCAGCAGACCCCAGCCAACTCAGCATGGGGCTGTGCGGCCCTCCCAGGAAGGTCACGTCACGGCTCAAAAGCTCCCATAGACCAAACGTAGGGATCACCTTGTCCTCAGCCTTTCAGTAATTGTTGCCCACGGCTTATGCATGGCGGAGTTGTTGATTGTCCAAATCGTATACAGCATTCTCAAGTTTCGTGCCGTCATTAAAACAAGCAGAAACTCATAAAATAAACGAATTTTTGTGAATGTTTGGGAACCCTGCGAAGGGCGTTGGGCAAAAAATGCCTCTTGCCCCGGCAAGTTGGTCCTCAAACAAAAGGGGTCAAGATCGAAATTGTCAGTGAAATGCAGATTGAAAAAATAGTTTGAGGATATGGAGGCAGTCAGAAGTCGAGGGCATTTGATGGAATCATAGTAGAGGACTCACCCGTAGCAAAAGGCTGACAGGTCGCTAGTCATGGTCGTATAGGGCCGTCTTTTTTGTGTCCACTTTCCCGCCAATTTCCTGTTCCACAAAGCTTTCTCAGGGGAACCTTCAACCTTACCAGTTCGTAATCTCCCGATCAGTTTCCGGTCATTTTGATTTTGTATGTTCTGCTGGAAGACCCAATGTACCTCATCACTCTTTTTTAAGGAGACCCATTATGATTGGATCACATCCACATCCCGAACGTGCTCTTTCCCCGACAGCTTGGCGGTCATCAGGAAGCTTCCCGCTAGCATCGACATCTTTGATGACCCATCTTTGGATAGCCTATCTTTGGATGGTTCCCTGTCTCGTGGCATGACTTCTCTTGCTCCCCGCGATTACGGCCTGGGCCAATGACGGGAATGATGAGAGGGAAGAAGAAGAATTTCGCCGTGAACATCCTGGACCGAGAACATGCTCGAAAATCGCCCATTCCACCTTCAATGCTTGCGGTCATGACATCAAAGACGATTTTTGGATTGCCTATGGCAACTGCATCAATAATGAAAGTAAGCGGGATGCTCAGGGTTGTATTCGAGAGGTGAGGGCCGAGGTGCGTGAGGAACGGTCGTTGTGCCGCCAACAAAAAAGGGCGCGACTGAATATCTGTGAATTGGTGGGAGAAGACCTCTATTTGCCCAATATCGATCCCAGCCAGTTTTTAAGCCCTGCGG
>JBDSHB010000129.1:0-5116 GCA_039918695.1 Nitrospirales bacterium
ACACCCGTTCCCGGTGGTGTTGGTCCGATGACGATCGCTATGCTGCTTCAGAACACGGTGGAATCCGCGAAGCGGGCTGCTGGCAAATAACCCTCACGGCATACAGAAGAAATCGGCACACATGACGATTCCTGAATTTACACAACATAAGAAACAGGGTAAAAAGCTCACGGTCGTGACCGCCTACGATGCGCTGTTTACGCGGATTGTGGAGCAAGCCGGGCTTGACGTCATTCTCGTCGGAGATTCCCTTGGCATGGTCGTGCAAGGCAAGCTGAACACCTTATCCGTGACCATGGAAGACATGCTCTATCACACGCGGCTGGTGGCTCAGGCCGCCCAACGGGCTCTGGTGATTGGAGACATGCCGTTTATGTCCTACCAGGCGAGTGTGGAAGACGCGGTGCGGAATGCGGGACGGTTTCTGCAAGTGGGGGCTGCCGCTGTAAAGCTTGAGGGTGGCACGCCGGTGGTCGATCGGGTTGAGGCCATGACCCGGTTTGGCATTCCCGTCATGGGTCACCTGGGCATGACCCCGCAATCGGTCAATCAATCGGGAGGATATTCGGTTAAGGGCAAGGCGCAGGAAGAAGCGGAAACGATTGTGAGTGATGCCAAGGCCCTGGAGGCTGCGGGGGCATTTGCGGTGGTGTTGGAATGCATGCCGACCGGGCTGGCGCAACGCATTACCGAAGCCCTTTCAATTCCGACCATTGGTATTGGAGCCGGGCAGGGATGTGATGGGCAGGTGCTGGTGCTCTATGACCTGTTAGGCCTCTTCGATGACTTCGTCCCGAAATTTGTCAAACCCTATGCCCATCTCAAAGCGGATGCCTTGCAGGCGCTCCGGCGGTATAAAGAAGAAGTTGAATGCGGAAAATTCCCCACCGACACTGAAAGCTATCATTGACAAAACCTGAGGCCCTACGCCTCACAATCTGTGAGCAGATGTTTTTAGCCACCATGACAACCTTCAAGTTTTCCAAACCAACAGCAGCCTATAAAGCTCGCAAGATTTTCTGCTGTTTCTGTTGATTGTCCTCCTCGGTCATTAAGACTGTTTTTCGCAATGCCTATAAATCCTATCTCACTCTAAAGGACTCCCTCAATTCATCAAGACCAAGAAGTATGGTCAAAAGACCACCTAAAGAAGACTAGCAACTTGACTTACCTCACCAGTTAACCAAAAATCTCTCCACGACCATTTCAGAGCGTTCGTTTGGTGCTTGGTTTCCCGCGGGATCGGCGAGCGTTCGCAGTCGGATAGGTGGACTGTGAATCCTTACTAGGAGGTGGCGTGATGCTGATCGGAATAATGTGCCGCGACAAATGGCCACGTGGACGGCAATTGATTGAAATTGCAGAGATTGCCTCTTATTTTTCAGAAAAATCGATGGGGTGTTATACGGACAGGAAATCACAGATGCGCATATGATGCGGGTCCATCTGACTCATTGTTCAGCCGACTGCAGGCGGCGGACGGCATGCAAACGGGAAAAGGGGGGGGCGTGCAATCTCGAAGGGCCGGAGGGAAATGGGTGAGCGGTCGGGTGAATAGAGTCTGCGTCTGGAACCGCTTGTCAACCGCCTGCGGCGGCCGAACGCGCGGTTCTAATCGACGGGCCTGCGGCCCGCCACTCAGCCGTGGGCTCTGTTCGCCGACTCTGACTGCGAGTCGGCGCGCTAAGTATGTATGAAGAAGGTCACTCTGGATACGAACATCGCGCTTGTGGAAAAAGTTACAAGCGCCGTGTCAGCCTCTGACTTTGATTTCGCGGTAATCTCCGTAACCGACCGGGAGCTCTCAGGATCTACCGTCCACGTTTCCTTCGCCTCGGTCGGCCGAATTACTGAGACCTTGGTGCTAGGTGAGAGTGCTCTTGGGCAGGGGGTCCTCGGGGGTTGGCGGGACGCGGACTGCTTCGAGGATGCGCTGGGGATTATCAGCAACAACGCGTTTCCGGAGCGAGAACAGCGGAGCAATCTGACGCCTGGACAGCGTCGGCAGTTGAGAGATGCGATGATCTTCTGCGCGCACGTTCGGGCACGCCGGGACATCCTGGTAACCAACGACGAGCGGGGGTTTATCGATGGCGGCCGACGTGGCGTCCTCGAAGAGCGATTCAACACCAAGATCATGACTGCCGATGAGTTCATCGCCGCACATGCGAGTCCTGGACGGTGAGTCGGCGAACAACACGTTGGAGCGGATCGGCTGCGCCGGCCGTTCACCGTGAGCGTTGGCCACTTCAAAGGAGATGAATATGAACGAGATCCAAAGAAAAGTTCTTATCGGTGTCGGGGCCGTTGTCTTTGGTATGTTGCTTTATCCGCCATACCGCATACTCGGTAGAAATAACACCGTCGTACAAAGCGGCTATGCTTTACTATTTGATTTACCCAACCGTGCAACGATGGATGTAATCACGCTGCTTGTTCAATGGATTGGCGTGCTAATTGTCGGTGCTATTGCCTTTGTTCTGCAAATGGACAAATGATTCAACCGAATAGGTCCGAAAAAGAGGTCGTGAGTTTTTTGGGACGGCACGCGCAGGTAGCTTTCTTCGAAACTACAGAAAATTGAATCCAACGTTAGGTACTGAACTTCGAGATTATTATTGGGGTCGGCGCGTAGATATAGCAGGAGGGCATGAGCAGCCCAAAAGACTTACGACTTCTTTTTCGGTAGCTTCTTGTGGTGCCACGAGTGTGGTACAACTTGTCACTCATGGATCTGGCGAATCTGCTATTTGCCGCCAGGGTAGTATTCCCTGTGAGGTACCATTGGGTTTCTGTGGACCAACGTCCAATCTGTCCGACTGTCTCAAAAGGAAAAGGAATGTGGAGCATGTTCAAAAGGCGATGAAGAATTTCATTAAAAAAATATTAAAACAATATGGGTTGAAACTGGTGAAGGAGCTTCCAGCCAAGTTTTCCGTGTCCGTGAGTATGGATTCCATCAAAGACCATATGTTTGGGTATATCAAAGAGGTCATCCGTGCATTGGAGAATGACCCAGAGGTGGTTACTCGTCAGGATGCCATAACCGGCCTTCGTCAACTCAGTCTGGATGACTTCGGTCTGGTTATATTGTCCATGCCCGACCCTGAGTACCCCAAGCTTTCACGATTACTTCCTTCTATGGCGAGTGAGGAGGTCCAGCGAGGCTGGACGGGGAATCATGGTGTGGCATTGCTCAAGCAAACAACGGCCTTCGTGCGGGCGATGAGTTACAATTACACACGCGTGACCGGGCGGTCACTGGATGATGCGACCGTCTTGGACTTTGGATGCGGCTATGGCCGTATCGCCCAATTGCTCTATTACTTCACTGTCGAGGAAAAAGTTTTCGGGGTCGATCCCCGGGAACAGTCAATTGAACTTTGCCGGGAGTCGGGACTGTGCACGAATTTCGCCGTCTCCGAATATCTGCCTACGTCCCTACCGGTCGGTGAGACAAAGTTTGATCTCATTTATGCCTTCTCTGTATATACCCACCTTTCACGCAGGGCGATGACCACCTCGTTGAACACCTTGCGGAAATATATTGCGGATGATGGCGTGTTAACCATGACCATTCGCCCCGTCGAAAACTGGGAGCATGACCCAGACACTTCACCAGAACAGAAGGTGGCCCTAGCCGTTCGACATCGCGAGGAGGGCTTTGCCTTCAATCCCCACAACTGGGCGCCGATCGACTGTGACATCACATACGGGGATTCCTCGATGACCTTGGACTGGATTACTGCCACCTTCCCCGACTGGACGATCAAAGCGACCGATCGGTGTTTGAGTGATCGTCTTCAGCGGTATGTATTCCTGGTGCCACGCTGACCGAGGAAGACCCGGCGTTTGTGGTCGGGAAATGTGGCCTTGTTTATGAAGGAAAGCCGCAAGCTGAAAGGGGGAAACGCTTGCTTGCCACAGCAGGGTATTCCTTGTATGCTCCTGCCTAAATTGCCGATTTTCCAGGATAAAGGATGAGTCTCATGGAGCTTCCAGAGGATATGCAACAATGCCGGCAAGAGATCGATCGGCTTGATGACGACATTCTCAACATATTGAATGAGCGATCCCAATACGTCATTAAAATCGGGCATCTGAAAAAACAACAGGATTCGTCTGCCCATCTTCACACGCCTGGCCGGGAAGTGGCGATCGTGGAACGGTTGATGCGCAAAAACCCAGGGCCGTTTCCTAGTGAAGCCCTTCGTCATCTTTACCGGGAGATTATGTCGGCGTCCCTCTCTCTTGAGGGAACGCAAACGGTCGCCTATTTGGGGCCTCCTGCCACGTTTACGCATCTGGCTGCCATGCGGAAGTTCGGGGGATCGGCCGACTATGTGTCGGTCAATAGCATTAAAGATGTGTTTGATGAAGTGGAGCGGGGACGAATGCGGTTTGGCGTGGTTCCCATCGAAAATTCGACGGAAGGGGTGGTCAATCATACGTTAGATTTGTTCGTAGACTCACCCCTGTTGATTTATGGTGAAGTGATGCTGGAAGTTTCCCATCACTTTCTTTCTAAGGCGGAAAAATTAGATGAGATCAAGACGGTCTATTCTCATCCGCATGCCATTGCCCAATGTCGAAACTGGCTGGAAACCAATTTGCCTTCTGTGAATTTTGCGGAAGAGCCCAGTACGGCTCGGGCCGCTGAGCGGGCCGTGAATGATCCAACCGCCGGGGCCATTGCCTCCGAATTGGCTGCTCAGTTGTATGGGTTAAACATTCTGCGATCACGAATTGAAGATAACATTAATAATTTCACCAGGTTCCTCATTTTATCCCAAAAGGGAGCTGAACCAACCGGCCGGGATAAAACGTCGATCATTGTCTCAGCCAAAGACCGGGTTGGAGCCCTGTATGACCTGATCCGCCCGTTTTCATCGCACGGCATTAGTATGACCAAAATTGAATCACGGCCTACCAGACGAAAAGTCTGGGAATATCTGTTTTATATGGATTTGGAAGGTCATCAGGACGATGATCGCTTGAAGAAGGCCTTGGAGGAAGTCCGGTCACGTTGTTTGATGATGAAGGTTCTGGGATCGTATTCTTCTCATCAATAGGGTCTGACCCTACCTGTCTGCCCTTAAGGAATGGAGATCAGGGA
>JBDSHB010000130.1:0-4677 GCA_039918695.1 Nitrospirales bacterium
GATGCCGTGGAATCCGAGACTCGGCAAGAGCACGGCTAAAAATGAAGGAAGCGTGCCTGGCAAACAGCTGACAGAGGCCACAAATGCCCCCTGAACGGGCAGAAGTGGCCACATCATGGCCAAGGGAATAAGCAGCGTCATGACCTGAACGTGATCAGAAGTCAGCAGGGAAGCCAGGAGTGAAAAAAGGCCAACCGCTAACAGGCCGATGGCTTTCCACGGGGTTTCCAGATTCATACGTCTGTGCCGCATGAAAGCCAGGATTAACAAGCCGAAAATCCCGCATAAAAATATTGAGCCTGCATGGCCCTGACCCGCCACAACGCCTAACCCTAATCCCGCAAACAGAAGCGTCAAACTCAACGAGATCGACGTTTCTTTGTCGATGTGATGACCGAGAATAGTTAAAAATCCTGCAGCCAGAATCAGGTGCATCAAGAAGTGCGAGATGCTCAAGGGCGCGTCCGACATCAAGGGAGGGACGGTCACGACCAACCACGTGAGTGCGAAAACGACCAGCGCCAGGATTTTGAATACCTGCGGTTTTGACCAGAGGATCGTTCCAAGAGCGGCCCCCAGCGAAGGCAGGGCCACCGCAACAAGCATTTGTCCCGACCACCATTCCATCACCGCTTCCATCCCCCGAGACTATGGTCAAGACGTTGCGCGAAGCGGATGATGCCCTTTCCTGCCCAGCTGTAAAACTGATCCACATAGAGCCGGTTCATGAACAAGACATAGAATCGGGGTCTGAGGGAGGCAACCCACTCCGGGAGGAGACTCCGTTGCCCGCGGATATTGGTATAGAGGTGAGCCCAGCCCAACACAATCATTGCGGCGATCACCAATACCAACCCGTCAAATAATTGGGCGGGAAGAGCCGCGACTTGGAAGTACGCATGGGCGACCCCGGGTTCGGGATACAAAAAGTAGGTGAACGTCTCCGCGACCCATAAATAGGTGAAAATGACCAGCAATAAGGTCAGCAACATGACCCCGGACCCTTTCCATGACGCGGCGTTGAGGCGATATAAACTAAACATGGCTTGAGAGGCCGTGACCCAGGCAAAGAACAAAAAAATGACTGCGGCCTGCGCATCCTGCAGGGGAATGGCCAATATGCCATGGGCGATTAACAGGATGATCAATGGCAGAAGCAAGGTGACGCCGACGCCGGTGATCCATGTGGCGCGGGAAAAGGACACGGCTTCTTCCATGCGATCGGCAACCGGCCGCTTGGGTTCGTGTCGCGATGCCTGGATCACGTGCCCGGCATTCAAAAATAATGTGGCTTTAAACACGCCATGAGCGATGAGGTGGAAGATGGCAAGCGCAAAGGCGCCTAATCCGCATTCCATCACCATGTAGCCCATTTGGGCCATGGTCGAAAATCCCAAGGTTTTTTTGATGTCGTTTTGAATCAGCATCATCCCGGCTCCGAGAACTACGGTGAGGGCACCGATTGCGAACACCACGTGCAAGGTGGTGGGAGACAATCCATATAACGGGGCCAGGCGGTTCAGCAAAAATCCCCCGGCATTCACGATGCCGGCATGCATGAGCGCGGAGACGGGGGTGGGGGTGTCCATGGTATCCGGCAGCCAGACATGCAAGGGGAACTGAGCGGATTTGGCCATGGCACCGACAAAAATTAAGAGGGTAATCGCCGTGACGGCGCTGATGACCGGCTGGCCCCCAGGCCAAAGAGGCAGCAAGATCTCGGCCTCCGCGGCGCGGGCAAAAAGTTGCGAAAATTCCAGAGTTCCGAAAAGAGAATAGGTCAGAAGAATACCGGCCAAAAACATCACATCTCCCACCCGATGCACGATCAAGGTTTTAAAGGCGAAGCGAACGGCAGGCGGATGCCCAAAGTTGTAGGCGAGCAAAAGATACAGCATCCAACTTAATAATTGCCAAAACACAAAGAGCATGAACAGATTGGCGCTGGAAACCAACGAGAGGATGACAAACGTTATCAGGCCCAGGAGTGCATAAAACCGGGCATAGCCTCGTTCGCCTTGCAGATAATTGATGGAATAGAGATGAATGATGGTGCTGACTCCGGTAATGAGCACCATCATGACCGCACTCAGCCGATCGATATACAGACTGAAGGACAACCAGTCATGTGGCCCCGCAGAGGAAGCCTGAAAGCCGACGCGAACCGGTCCTCCGGAACTCACCGCATAGAGCAGCCAGAGGGAACCGATAAATGCCATCACCAGAGCGGGAACTCCGACTCTGTGACTCTTTTCTCCCAATTGTTTTCCGAAAAGGCCGATGATGAGGCCTGACACCAGAGGCAAGAGGGGAACGAGGATCGCCAAGAAGTTCGTCATGAGTGGGACTCCGGGAGATGGCATCGCCGTTAGAAGGCGATTTCCTTGGAAAAATAGCGTTCAGAAAAAAACGATAAGGATAATGCTGCAGGCGCGTTCAGTCTAGACCGTTTGAATGCCGCGTCATGTTTTGAGTTGTCGGCCATCTTATCCTGTCAAGGCGATCGTGTCACAGATTGGCTATTCACGTCCCGGAAAATTATGAGTCATGGTTTCTTTGCCACATTTGGCTTATAAGGAGAAGTCATCTCAATACATGTTTAGTAAAACAGGGCGGTATTCATGCCGGAGTCTCCAATGGCATGGCTAGCTTTTGGAAAGGCTCTTTGCCTGGATTCTTGAGAAGAAAATCTTTTTCTTGAGAATCCGCTTCCATCATGGCCTGAAGGAGATGCTCGGCTTGGTTGAATGCTTGATCTGGATTTTCCCCTATCAGAAGAAAATGCCCCATTTTGCGTCCTGGCGCGGCGTGTGTTTTTCCATAGAGGTGAAGACGGACCTGCGGATGACCCAGAAGGCGATCCCACCTGGGCGGTCCGTTTCGCCACAAATCTCCGAGGAGATTCACCATCACGACGGGATGCATGAGAGAGGTATCCCCCAATGGTAATCCGCAAATGGCGCGGAGATGTTGTTCGAATTGGGACGTCACGCAGGCCCCAAACGTGAAGTGTCCACTGTTATGAGGCCGAGGAGCGATCTCATTGATCAACAAGGTGTCGTCCTCGAGAAGAAACAGCTCCACCGCCATTACTCCGCAGTAATCAAGGGCCTCTGAGAGGGAAACGGCAAGCTCCTCCGCCCGTAAACGGATCGTGTCCGCCACCCGGGCCGGAACGCGTGTGGTGTGGAGGATGTTTTGCCGATGTGCATTCTCAGCTAGGGGGTACAGTTGAATATCTCCCTGAAGACTGCGGGCCAGCACTACCGAGAGTTCCATCTTGAAGGGCGCGACGGCTTCCAAAACAGACGGGACTTCCCCTAATTCTTGCCAGGCTTCCTTCAGGTGATCCACGCCGGCAACCCGGATTTGCCCCTTACCGTCATATCCTGAACGGCGCTTCTTTAAAATAGCCGGGAATGCCACTCGTTGAGCCGCAGTGGTCAAGCTGGCGTGATCTTTGACCGAGGCAAAGGGAGTTTGTGGAAAGCTGTGATCTTGAAGGAATTCTCGTTGAACCAGTCGATCCTGGATGAGAGCGAGCACGCAAGAGGATGGACGGGTAGCTTTGCCGGTTTCAATTTCCTCAAGAAGCATTTTAGGCACCAGTTCGGTCTCAATGGTCACCACATCAACCTGAGCGACAAAGTCCATCACGCGTTGCGTGTTCGTCAGTTCTGATTGCACAAAAAAATCCGCAACCTGGGCGGCCGGACAATTCTCAACCGGATCTAACACGCCAATCCGATACCCCATCCGGCGGCCTTCCATGGCCAGCATGCGACCAAGTTGGCCTCCGCCCAATATCCCGATCGTTCCACCGGGAAGGATGATATTCATATGAGTTTCTCCAGTGTAGGGGTGTGTCGTCGGTCATAATAGGCCTTGAGCCGTTGGCTGATGTCGTGATCAGATAGTGCAAGAATAGCTGCCGCCTGCAAGGCGGCATTGACAGCTCCATCCTCCCCAATCGCATGGGTCGCAACCGGAATGCCCTTTGGCATTTGGGCAATTGATAAGAGCGAATCAAAGCCCTGCAGCGCGCGAGACCGCACCGGCACTCCCAGAACAGGAAGAACCGTTTTTGCCGCGGCCATTCCCGGCAGGTGCGCGGCTCCCCCTGCCCCGGCAATGAGCACGTGAATGCCCCGGATTTTGGCCGATCCGACATACTCAAAGAGAAAATCCGGCGTCCGATGGGCTGAGACAATACGGCATTCATGGGGAACGGCCAATTCCGTGAGGATCAGACTCGCGTGACGCATGGTCTCCCAATCACTGCTGCTTCCCATGATAATCGCCACGAGTGGATTAGAGTTGTCAGATTCAATATTCATCGACTATGTTGCCTCCCAAGAAATATTCCCACTTTAAGAGCATCAACGCGGGAAGGATTCGGTTCCTTTAACAGATCTTGAGTCGGCAGTCCAGGGTGATGAATTGTGAAATCTCCTGCTATGAGCCTGAGCATTTATTCCGGCTCAGGCTCCACCCGTATTTGCCGCAAGGCGCTCTTCTCAGTACGCCTTACTGTCCAAGGCCTCACCATCATAATTCCATAATTTCTGCACCGCCGACAACCACACCTCCTGGCCGAACTTTTCCAGGAACGTGCTCAAATCGGTATCCTGGATATCTTTTGTCGCGATAAAACGGCATCGATACCATTTCATCATC
>JBDSHB010000131.1:0-4241 GCA_039918695.1 Nitrospirales bacterium
ATGAGGGCGACGGAGTCCAGGACAACTTCAGCTAGAACCTGGCCGTCTTTTCGAATGCGTACCCCTTTTCTCCTTGTTCTTAGTTTCCCGAGTTGAACCGCCTCCTGTTTTCTGAAAAAACTCCTTAATAAGTCCTGAAATTCCCATGGAATACTGCGACTGCCGGACGCAATTTCCAGCTCCAGCCGATTACCGCCGCTCGGTATCTTTAATTGCCAGACCCCATGGGACTGTTCCACTCGTTTTCGGAGTGTCAGTCCCAATTGGCCGAGTCGGTGGTGCTCGCTGTCAAAATAGGTGGATGTGAATACGCGGGGCGGGAACGGTTCCCCCATGTCGGAAGGGAATTGAAAGCCGGGTGGAATACGAAACTTCTTTTCCTCTTCAAGGGTTTGGTGAATTTCCCATGGCATAAAATATCATCCGGCAATCTTCAGTGTGCCCTGGGTCGTTTGAATGATATCTTCATGGGATTGTGTTGAGATCAAAAACACAGGAAAATCCTCATTTCTCAGAAAATTTTTGAAAACCAAAGCTAAAGATCTCATTTTACCTGAATGTACCACAAGGAAGGGTGGAATTTATTATATAACCAATTGCTTTTAAATCACCTGCGGGTATATTCCCCGCCGCTTGCGGCGTAAACTACTCGCGTGAGCGAGTACATTCATAAGAGTCATAATGTTACGGTTTTGTTGTACCATCTGGTTTTTCCTGCCAAATATCGCCGTGCGATATTTGATTCAGCCGTCGATAACGTGTTGCAGGAGGTCTGCCTAGAGATTGAGCAGCGATATCAGTTAAAATTTCTGGAGATTGGTACGGATAAGAACCATGTACATTTTCTGGTCCAATCGGTTCCCCGGTATAGCGTGACAAAGGTGGTGACCATCATAAAGAGTTTGACCGCTAGAGAGATCTTCCGACGAGCTCCTCAGGTAAAACAGCAATTATGGGGGGAGAGTTATGGACCGACGGTTATTACGCAAGCACAGTGGGTAAGCATGGCAATGAAAATATGATAGGGAAATATGTCAAACAACAAGGGGATGCATACCAAAAGTTATACACAAATCACCAGTTGGCACTCTTCTAATACCCCGTCCGCTTGCGGCGGGGATCATTTATTTTCCAAATTCATTTCCTAGATACTGCAAGAGGGAATTATGGATAGCTTCTCCTTCGTAATGGAAGAGGGCTCGAACATACTTTCCATCTACGGTATAGAGTTTGACGGATTCCAACTCAATGGATCCGAGCTGAGGTGCTCCGAGTTTAATCGTATAGATTTGCAAGGAATTAAGTGAGTCGATTTGCTTTAGATCCGAGCGATCCTGGAGAGAATGGCCCCAGAGGCTGCCAAAAAAACCTTTGGGATCATTTTCAATTGGTGTAGCACTGAAGGCAGGCGTCCACTGGAACAGGCAGAAGCAAATTATGAAAAGTATTCTAAGGCTGTTTGTACGATAGGGGCGGGCAAATGATTCGAGTCTCATGGTCATGCCAGACGCTACCACGCGCAGGGGATGAAGACAATGGAGAAAAGGAATTCTTCCTAGTTGTCGAGGGGCAGATTGCAAACGCAAAGATAGTTGACGGCTTACAATGGGGAAGGGGAGAGGGCCTCAGAACGCGTGAAAGGCAGGTTGGAGTTCAGGTAGGTGAATCGTTGAATTGGAGGAGGGCTTTCCGTTGAGGATGCCATCCTTTCCGGTTTCCCCAGCATTTAACATAATCCACTTGTCAGGGTTATGCATGATGGCTTGAACCAATTGGGTATGGAGCGCGTGCCCCGCGCATTTCGCAAAGAAATGACCAATAACCGGAATTCCTAATAGCGACAGGTCGCCAATGAGATCGAGAACTTTATGGCGAACGCATTCGTCCGAGAAGCGTAGGTCATCATCATTGACCAATCCGGTATCAGAAAAGACTACCGTATTGTGTAGTGACCCCCCGAGTCCCAGTCCTCGAGACCATAAAAATTCGACTTCTTTTCGAAAGGCAAATGTACGGGCTCCGGCAATATTTTTGCCATACTCACGCGGCGTACAAAAATGGTGATATTCTTGTTGTTGTATAAGGGGATGAGGGAAATCAATGTTATAGGTTATTTGGGGGAGTGCCGAGGGAAGGACACTGATGGATCGGTGGTCGTCTTCCACGGTAATTGGTTGAACGATTTTAAGGTATTTGCGTGGTTCATCCTGGGTGAGTATACCGCTTTGGTAAACCATGTCGACAAATGGTGTGGCACTTCCATCTGCTGCCGGGATTTCGCTGCCAAGCAATTCCACGTAAGCATTATTGATTTCCAGGCCGGCTAGTGCACTTAAAACATGCTCAACCGTCTGTATGTCAAAATCACCTACTTGAAGTGTGGTGCAATGATCTGTTTGGCCTAAAAAGGCAATACTAGCTGGGCATGACTGAATTTGATCAGCTACATGCTTTACAAAGACTACCCCCGTGTTAACCGGAGCTGGATGAATGGCGATTGACGCAGGTTTGCCAGAATGCAGACCAATGCCAGATAAAAATGATGATGCTTCGAGTGTTTGTTGATGACGCATAAGAGACTGATAATCTTAAGAATTCAACATGCAAAATTTATACTACTTGAGGTTTTAGCGAAAGTCAGTGTTTTTGGTGGCAAAATAATATTTTTGTTTCTGAGTGTTGCAGAAACCAAACAAATGTATAATTTTTCCACTAAATAGCTATTTAATGATTAAAGGGGGGAAGAGTCGGAATGAGACGTGTGAGTTGTTTGCTCAGAAGTGGATTCTTGCAAATTTGTTGAGAAATTTTTAAGGAAGCGACGCGATTCAGGTGCTTCAGCTAATGCCGTATAAGGAGAATGAGCTAATTGTTCAATGATTCCTCGATGTTTTTTTTGTAAGCCAGAGGCTAGGAAAATTTCCTGAAATACTGCCCATTTTTTTGACGTATCTTGTAACAGTCCCTGACAGAATTCTTCAGGTCTTGTTCTGAGAGTATTAGAAAAATGTTGGACCGCCTTCTCAATGCTGTGATAGGGAGGGGCCAAATTCAGATGGGTGTAGAATTCTTGAAGGTGGCCTCTGAATTCTTGTCGAAGTTTTAAAATAGAGTCTGATGGCAACAAGGGCGCTGGTCTTTACGCATAGATGAAACAGGAATTGAGTTATGCGATGTTAAGGCGGTGAATGGTCGATTGACAAGTCCTTGCCTGAAATGACAGATCCAATGGAAGAAAAGGTAGAAGGGAAAGGGTAATTAGTGAAAGATTGCAGTAATTATTTACTTAATGGAAAATAACAAATCCCTCATGGCAGGTTCCTTTAACTTTTGAAGGGCTTTGGCTTCAATTTGCCGGACACGTTCACGGGTAACTGACATAGTTTGGCCGACCTCCTCAAGAGTCCAGGGTTCGTCTTGGCCAATGCCAAAACGGAGGCGAATCACCATTTGTTCCCTTGGAGTCAGCGAATCCAAAATCCGTTCGACTTGTTGGTTCGTTTCCTGGCGTGAGACAGGTCCATCGGGCGTCAAGGTTCCCATATCAGGAATGAAGTCTGTGAGAAAGGTCTCTCCATCTCCAACCGGAGTCTCTAGCGATATAGGATCCTGAAATGCTTGAATGGTGTCATGAACTTTTTCCACACTCAGTTTGAGTGCTTCTCCAATGTCATCCAACTGAACTGGGCGGGCATACTGTTGTGTCAATCGTTTTGAGGCGCGAGCAATCTTATTAGAGATTTCATTTAGATGGACAGGGACGCGAATGGTTCTGGATTGGTCAGCGAGTGATCGCGTAATCCCTTGTCGAATCCACCACGTGGCATAGGTGCTGAACTTAAACCCTTTGCGATATTGAAATCGTTCTGCCGCCTTCATGAGCCCAATATTGCCTTCCTGGACTAAGTCCAAAAAGGCCAGTCCATGACCCGTATATCGTTTCGCGATGTCGACAACCAGGCGAAGATTTCTTTGAACGAGTTCGGATTTCGCTTTTTCTAGTTGGAATTTGGCTTTTTGAAGTTGCTGGCAGAGATCCTGAATGGATGAGTGTACTGAGGGATAGGTTTGGCCTAAGTCCAACAGGACAGATTTTAATTTTTCAATTGCTGGAGCCGAAAGGCCGGTTAAGGCAAAGGTTTCCTTGAGCAGAGTAATGGTTTCTTCCCTTTCTGGTCCCTTCTTTAATGGCTGTGTGAGATGAAGACTCTGCTTGATAATGAGCCGGATTGCTCTGGATG
>JBDSHB010000132.1:0-4437 GCA_039918695.1 Nitrospirales bacterium
TTCCAGGGTTTGAGCTACAGGGATTGCCCCATGGCCATAGGCGTCGGCTTTAATGACGGCCAGAATTTTTGTCGAGGACGCGATCGACTGCCGGATTTGTTGGAAATTCCTGGTTAGGGCATCAAGACGGATAGAAACGGTGATTGGAGGCGGAAGGTGTCGAAGGTCGGAAGGTGAAGGTGGCCTGATCGGTATCACAAATATTCCTCAGATCGCGAGTATTTCCTCCTCCTTTTTCTTGGTGAGGTCATCGACGGTCTGTATGAATTTATCTGTGATTTTTTGGATCTCGGCTTCTAGCCGGTCCTGGGCATCTTCTGTCAGTGAGCCTTCTTTGTGAAGGTGTTTGAGTTCGTCATTGCCTTCACGACGAAATCCACGTATCTGTACTTTGGTCTCTTCCCCATATTTTTTACTGAGTTTGACTAAATCTTTCCGTCGTTCTTCGCTCAGTGGGGGAATGGGGAGCCGAATGAGTTTGCCGTCATTAGATGGAGTGAGGCCCAATTCTGAACTAATGATGGCACGTTCAATTTCCCGGATTTGGGAGGTATCCCATGGTTGAATGGTGATCATTCGGCTTTCAGGGATCCCTAAGTTTGCGACTTGCTTGAGTGGAGTTGGCGTCCCGTAATAATCAACGGTGATATGGTCGAGGAGTCCTAAGGAAGCGCGGCCGGTTCGAAGGGACATGAATTCTCTCTTGAGGTGCTCGATGGCTCCCTCCATTCGCTGAGTGGTTTTAAGAATGGTTGGATCGTTCATGATCATTCCCCACGTTAAGTGACAAGCGCATTTTTGGAAACAATGGTGCCGATCGATTCTCCCTCAAGGATTTTTCTGATGTTTCCTGAGGAAGTCAGATTGAAGACAATGATAGGCAGATCGTTATCCATGCACAGCGTAATGGCTGTGGCATCCATGACTTTCAGGCTCTTATTGAGTACCGATAAAAATGGTAATTCCGTGAAGCGTTTTGCCGTGGGTGTCGTCATAGGGTCGGCGTCGTAGATCCCATCAACCTTGGTGCCTTTCATGATCACATCCGCACCAATTTCCATGGCTCTGAGCGCGGCAGCAGTGTCGGTGGTAAAGTATGGATTGCCGGTGCCTGCGGCAAAAATTACCACACGTTTTTTTTCCAAATGCCGAATAGCCCGACGACGAATGTAACTTTCGGCTAACTGCCGCATTTCAATTGCCGATAAGACCCGTGTGGGGACGTCTTTTCTCTCTAAAGCATTTTGCAAAGCCAGAGCATTCAACATGGTGGCGAGCATGCCCATGTAATCGGCCGAAGCTCGTTCCATGCCAGAGGCACTGGCAGCGAGGCCTCTGAAAATGTTGCCACCTCCAATCACAATGGCGATTTCCACCTTCATGGTCAGGACGTCGGCAATTTCGTCTGCGAGATTCTGTAAAACGGAAGGTTGAATGCCGTAGGTTTGCTCCCCAGCAAGCATTTCTCCACTGATCTTTAAGAGGACCCGGCGATATTTGAGCGACATTAGTCCTGGCCGAGCTGGTAGCGCGTAAAGCGACTGATCGTGAGGTTTTCCCCTAACTTTGCGATTTTCTGCGAAAGGAGATCTTGGATGCTGATGCTGGGATCCTTAATGAATCCTTGTTCCAGAAGGCACTGTTCCTGATAATATTTTTCCAATTTCCCCTTGATAATTTTTTCCCACGTCCCTTCGGGTTTTCCCGATTCCTTCATCTGCGCGAGATAAATATTTCTTTCCCGTTCGATCAAGTCAGCCGGAACGTCTTCACGTTTAACATACAAAGGATGGGAGGCAGCGATTTGTAAGGCCACTTCTTTGACGAAAGCTTGAAATTCTTCATTGCGTGCAACAAAGTCTGTTTCACAATTGACTTCGATCAGGACTCCAATTTTTGCTCCTGAATGAATATACGAGGAGATAATACCCTCTTTGGTTTCTCGTCCTGCTTTTTTTTGTGCAGCAGCCAACCCTTTTTGGCGCAACAGATCGATGGCTTTTTCAACATTATTTTCTGTGTCTTGAAGGGCTTTTTGACAATCAAGGATTCCTGCCCCTGTTTTGCCTCGCAACTCCTTCACCAAGGCACTCAAACTAGACATATGCATGCTCTCCTACTGAGTAGTATAAATTTCAGTTCAATTGGATGAACCCGGGATCCTTAGACAGGTTGGGTATTTTTGTTTACCGCAACGGATGGATGACCTTGTTCCGGGTTGTCTGGAAGGAACCCCTCGCCATTTGCGACTGACTCCTGCCGCTTCCGGCGAAGTTCAGTACCTTCGATGCAAGCGTCGGCAATTTGTCCTGTAAATAATTTGAGGGATCGAATGGCATCGTCATTCCCAGGGATAGGAAAGTCCACGCCTTCAGGGTCACAGTTGGTGTCCACGAGGGCAATAACCGGAATGCCCAGACGATTGGCTTCCTTGACCGTAATATGCTGGATACGGGTGTCCAATATGTAAACACACCCAGGAATATCATTCATGCCTTTAATGCCGCTCAAATATTTTTCCAGTTTGGCTTGCTCTTTTTTCATGCGAACGATCTCTTTTTTCTTAAGTCGTTCGTATGTGCCATCAGTCTCTGCTGCTTCGAGTTTTTTTAGCTGGTTGATGCTGCGACGGAGTGTCTGGAAATTCGTCAACATGCCACCTAACCATCGCTGATTGACAAAAAACATTCCACAACGATTGGCTTCTTCCTCCACAATACCCATGGCTTGCCGCTTCGTCCCCACAAATAAGACGGATTCCCCGGCAGCCACCGTATCTCGGGTAAATTCGTAGGCTTTTTGGAAACATTGTAGAGAAATTTGGAGGTCAATTATATAAATGCCGTTTTTTTCCCCAAAGATATAGCGTTTCATCTTCGGGTTCCACCGATTCGTTTGATGCCCGAAGTGAACCCCAGCTTCTAATAATGATTTAATCGTGACCATAACGGACCTTCCCACCCCCTTTCAGAGATATACTGATTTAACACAAAACTGTGGATTTTTTAACGAAATTCAAAACAGTAATATGGCTCAAATGGGACCGGCAGGAGACAATAAAGGCGGATTGTCTTATCAGGCAGGCTGTTCCAAGTGAAGAGACATTCATGCAATTTAATTAATGCTTAATAATTTTCCATTAAACCAATCGAGGGTAGCATAGGTGGAAATTCTAATTCAACCCCGATTATCTTTTAATGGGTATGCGACGGGCGCTTCGCCCTCGGTTGTCATCATAGAATAAAATGAAAGTCATGTGAAAAATCTTTTTGAATCAATGACATTTTTGACTCTATGTGTCTTCATGGCTATAGTCAATCCGGCTTTCAAAAATTTTCATGACGAAGGAGTGCGAAGGATGGTTGAAGTACCTCTGAAACTATATGTGCAAGCGCTTCTGAAAGGAGCGAAGGAAGCTGCTCGTCCCATGGCGTGCATATCTCCCAGTGCGAAAAATCAGGCCTTACTGGCGATGGCCGAGAGTTTAGGCGATCATACTGAGGAAATTTTAAAAGCCAATGCAAAAGATCTGGCTGGCATTTCCAAGGAAACTGATCAACAAGCCCATCGTGAGGCATCAGAACGGATTCGAATTTCAGAAGACACGATTCACCTCATGCAGCAACGGCTGTTAGATTTGCAGGCTCTTCCTGATCCAATCGGAGAGGTGAGTCATGCCTGGATGACTGCAGATGGCATGCAGGTTCATACGGTCCGTTCTCCCCTTGGTATTGTCGCGGTGGTGTCGGATATGGGCCCACTGGTGACGGCTGAGTCGTTTGGGATGTGCATGAAGACCAATAATGTCTGTGTCTTTCGTGGGGGAACCGAGTGGTTTCACACCAATGGTGCAATTGTTCACTATCTCCAGGAGGCTGCGAAGTCCAATGGGGTCCCCGAAGGGGGGTTAACGTTTCTCGACCGGAGTTCCCCGGAGGCGGCCCTGGAAATGGTGCGATATCCTCAATATGTCCAAGCAGTGATTACCCGAGGGAGTGCTGGTTTGCGAAATGGGATCTTGGAGCACTCCAGAGTTCCGGTCATTGGCTTTGAGGGAGGTCTGTGTCATGTGTATGTTGATACGGATGTCGATATTCCTCTAGCCCAAACGATTGCAGTAAACGCCAAACTTCAATCGCCATCCGAAGCGAATGCCATGGACACCCTCCTGGTCCATCAGGGCGTTTCTCGGCATTTATTGCCAGGGTTAACACGAAGACTTCTTCAGGAATTTCGGGTGACCTTGCATGGCTGTCCTAAAACGGTTTCCATGTTGGGTGTTTTGGAAATGAGCGGGCATTTAGGGATTAAAGTGGCGGAGGAAACTGACTGGGGTAAAAAATATCAATCCTTAACCCTGAACATTAAAGTGGTGAAAGATAGTCAAGAAGCCATCGATCATATTGGGACCTATGCTCCAGGGCATACGGATACTAT
>JBDSHB010000133.1:0-4060 GCA_039918695.1 Nitrospirales bacterium
GTTGGATGTGGAACATGGACCGGGAACATTGGATAAGCATTTTCCCGCGATGGTTCGACAGTATGAGCGGTACCAGGTAGATATCCGGAAAGATCCCGTGTTGATTTATCCCACGCTGCATTACCAAAACGGAGGCGTCAAGATTGATGTGAATGGGGAAACGCCTGTGGCCAATTTATTTGTGGCAGGAGAGGCCTCCGGGGGATTGCATGGGCGAAACCGGCTCATGGGGAATTCCTTGTTGGACTTAATGGTATTTGGCAAGCGGACGGGTACTCTCGCAGCCGAGCGATCCAAGTCTCTGCCGGAAAGCTCGTTGACATTAGACCATCTGAAGCGGTTTCGAGCGGAAGCCAAACGGCATCATGTGTCGGCTGGCGTCATCTCACCCATGGTCTTGCCGGCCTACACCAATAAGTAATCATCGAGTCAATTGATCACCAAACGGGATATTCTCATCGCAGAATGTTCCGATTCTGAGCTGTAGAACCTACGAAGAGGACTTATGAATATTCACGAGTTTCAAGCCAAACAGCTATTTGCGCAATTTGGAATTCCCGTACCCAAAGGCAAGGAAGTCAAAAACGTCAAAGCGGCTGAAAAATGGGCCTCAGTTCTTGATACTCCCGTGTTTGTGGTGAAAGCGCAGATCCATGCGGGCGGACGTGGCAAAGCCGGCGGCGTCAAATTAACAAAAAATAAATCTGAAGTGCCGGAACTGGCGAAGGAAATTCTTGGGAAAACCCTGGTGACGCATCAGACCGGTCCCAAGGGACGAAAAGTTCGGCGCCTCCTCATTGAAGAAGGTGCCGGAATTGCCAAAGAACTGTACCTGAGTTTATTGGTTGACCGGGAGTCAGGCTTTCCGACGTTTATTGCCAGTACAGAAGGCGGCATGGACATTGAGGAAGTGGCCGAACATACACCGGAAAAATTGCTGAAAGAGTCCATTGATCCGGCGGTGGGAGTCCAAGGGTACAATGGAAGAAATCTGGCATTCGGCTTGGGTCTACCAGAGCTTGAGCCGGCGGTCGTGAAGCCGTTTTTTCTAATGTTGGAAAACCTGTACCGCATGTTCATGGAGAAAAACGCGTCGCTTGTGGAAATTAATCCCCTGGTGATTACCACGGATAAGCGTCTAGTCGCGTTGGATGGAAAAGTCTCCTTTGATGATAGTGGGTTGTTTAAGCATCCCGATGTCCAAAAATTCAGGGATTTACATGAAGAAGAACCGTTGGAGATCGAAGCGGGTAATAATAACCTGAACTACGTCAAACTTGATGGAGACATCGGCTGCATGGTCAATGGGGCGGGTTTGGCAATGGCGACCATGGACGTCATAAAGCTGGCCGGATCCGAGCCTGCGAATTTTTTGGACGTGGGCGGTGGAGCGACCAAAGAGACCGTCGCGGCAGGGTTCCGCATCCTGTTAAAGGACAAAAAAGTCAAAGGCATTTTCATTAATATTTTCGGCGGGATTGTGCGTTGCGAGCGTATTGCCCATGGAGTGATTGATGCGGCGAAAGAAGTCGACATCAAGCTACCTGTTGTTGTTCGACTTCAAGGAACCAATGCGGAAGAAGGCCGAAAACTTCTGGCTGAATCAGGCTTGAAAGTGGAAGGGGTTGCTGACCTCTGGGAAGCGGCCCAACGCATTGTCGCTCTCCGTAAAAAGAAATAGTCGACCTGATGGTGGAATCATTTTTCTTGATAGTTGAAAGGTGACGTGGCATGAGTATTTTGGTGAATAAAAATACCCGGGTTGTTGTTCAAGGGATCACCGGCAAAGAAGGGTCCTTTCACGCGACCCAATGCAAAGCGTACGGAACGCAAGTCGTGGCCGGCGTGACGCCAGGCAAGGCCGGGCAGGAAGTCGAAGGCATTCCGGTGTTTAATACCGTTCGGGAAGCCGTCAAGAAGACTGAAGCCACCACCTCGTTGATCTTTGTGCCGCCTCCGTTTGCCGCCGATGCGATTTTAGAGGCCGCCGATGCCGGCATATGGCTCATCATCTGCATTACGGAGGGGATTCCCGTCAATGATATGGTTCGGGTCCAGCGAGCACTTTATGGGAAGACCACACGTCTGATTGGCCCCAATTGTCCAGGAATTATAACGGCGGAGGAGTGCAAGATCGGGATCATGCCTGGATTCATTCATAAAAAAGGGCGGGTCGGCGTGATTTCAAGAAGTGGCACCTTAACCTACGAAGCCGTCAATCAGCTCACCAATTTAGGTCTTGGCGAAACAACCTGCGTCGGCATCGGTGGCGATCCCCTCATTGGAACCGGGTATATCGATTTGTTGCACATGTTCCAGGAGGACGACGAAACCGAAGCGGTCGTCCTGATTGGAGAAATTGGTGGCGATGCCGAGGAACGGGCTGCGGCCTATATTCAAAAAGAGATGACCAAGCCGGTCGTGAGTTTCATTGCCGGAATAACGGCACCTCCCGGACGACGAATGGGCCATGCCGGCGCCATTATCACCGGAGGAAAAGGCACTGCGGCGGATAAAATGGCTGCCCTGGAATCGGCTGGTGTGCGAGTGGTAAAAAATCCGGCTGAAATTGGCGAGACGGTGAAGTCAGTCTTGGGTTGATCATCCGGTCTTTCTTTCTTGGCACTCTCATGTGCTCGTTTCATGTGTCACGCAGACTTCTCTAATCCTGACTGAAGGATCAGCAGGTCCTCCTCTATCTTTCGTTGTTTACGTCTCATCAAAACCGGCAGGTCTTGAAACCATCCAAGGAATATGGCGTGGGCTGTTTCAATCAGTCACGCCATCCAGCTCAATCGTGAGGAGGGCTTAAACAATGTCTCGTAAGTATCTGGCCTTTGATATCGAAACCGCAAAAATTTTGCCCGAAAATTTCGGTGATTTACATGATCATCGTCCACTCGGCATTACCTGTATGGCGACCTGGGGTAGCGATGAAACCTCGCCTGTGACGTTTTACTCAAAAAATGCCGATGGCACTCCTGCGCCACAAATGACCAAGGCGGATGTCACTGCCTTTGTCGAACATCTCAAAACTAAATTGCAGGAAGGCTATACCCTCATTACCCATAATGGGCTAGGATTCGATTTCGTGATTGTGGCAGAAGAATGCGGTCAGGTTGATGACTGCCGTGAATTGGCGATGAGCCATGTCGACATGATGTATCATTTCTTTTGCGGGAAAGGCTTCCCCATCAAGCTCAATGCTGCGGCGAAGGCCATAGGGGTGAGTAAGCCTGCGAATGTTGATGGGTCCGTCGCCCCGAAGCTATGGAAAGAGGGTGAGTGCCAAACGGTATTGGACTATGTGGCACAGGATTGTCGGTTAACATTGGATGTGGCCGAAGCCAGCGAAAAAGCCAAAAGGGTGAGCTGGATAACAGGGCGTGGAACCACATCTCATTTTGAAATGCCAGGCGGATGGTTGACCGTTCAAGAAGCCTCCAAATTACCTCTGCCTGACACGTCATGGATGGATAAGCCATGGCCGCGATCAAAGTTTATGGAATGGTGGTGAGGATGGAAGGTACACCTTGGGGTGTATGAGTCGTAATAATTTATAAATTGAAAACTTCAGGTGAACGGAAGGAGAGATTATGTCTGTAATGATTGGGAAGAATTCAGTGGTCAGCGTCAATTATAAACTCACTGACGATGCCGGTAAGGTGCTGGATAGTTCAGATGGGTCAAAGCCCATGGTGTATTTGCATGGTGCGGGGAATATCATTCCCGGGTTGGAGAAGGCGTTGGTGGGTAAAGCCGAGGGAGACGCTCTGAAGGTAAGGATTGAGCCTGCTGAGGCCTATGGCGAGCTTATTCCTGACGGTATCAAGACAATCGAAAAGGCGGCGTTTGAAGGAGTAGAGACAGTTGAAGCGGGAATGGTCTTTGAGGCAAAGGCGCCGGATGGCGCGATGCAAGAAATTGTGGTGGTGAAAGTCGACGGTGATGCCGTCACCATTGATACTAATCATCCACTGGCCGGTGTCGCGCTCAATTTTGATATTAAAGTTTTGAGTGTGCGGGTAGCGACGAAAGAAGAACTCGATCATGGGCATTC
>JBDSHB010000134.1:0-3926 GCA_039918695.1 Nitrospirales bacterium
ATTGGACACATTTCGGCCGATGATTCGAGCCGGAAGGGTCGTCATGGGTGTGGTTTCCTGATACGCCAGCAATTGTTGAAATTGCGTGGCTATAATGGCTTTTTCTCGAAGAAAGTTCTTCTCACCTTGTAAGCGCTGAACTTCCTGCTTGAGCTGTTGATTTTCTTCCCACGCATTCTGTAGTGCGATGTAATGGTCCCAAGCGTGACGGATAGAATCCTGTATCGAGGCGACAGCATGCAGGGGGACTTCCAAAATTCGTGCGAAAGGTCCTCCCACATGACTCAACCATTCCTGCGATTGTCGCGGCAGAAACAGCAGGAGTGCGAGGAATAGAATGAAGATAATTCCTAGAACTCGACGGATACTTGTAGATATGGGAAAATTCGGCTCTGATCGAGGCATGCAAATAGAGGGAAGCTCAGGGATTCAGCCTGGAATGCGAAGAAATTTTCCGAAGGAGGCTAAATTCCTCGAGAGTTTTTCCTACTCCTAAGACGACCGAGGTTAAGGGGTCATCGACCGTGACAATGGGTAGGGACGTTTCTTCGCGTAGTCGATTGTCCAGCCCTTGAAGCATTGACCCTCCTCCGGTCAGCACGATCCCCCGGTCAATAATATCTCCTGCTAATTCCGGCGGAGTGTTCTCCAAGGCCAGACGAATGGCTCGGATGATGATGGTGAGGCAATCTTGTAAAGCTTCTCGTATCTCATTATCGTCGACAAGAATCGTTCTGGGGATGCCAGACACCACATCTCGCCCTTTGACGGCCATTTGCTTTTTTTCAGGCAGAGGGTAGGCTGAGCCGATTTCCATCTTGATGCGTTCTGCCATGTGTTCGCCGATTAACAGGCTGTATTCCCGCTTGAGATAGCTTGTGATGGCTCCATCTAATTGATCGCCCGCGACCCGGACTGATTCACTGTAAACGATGCCTCCCAAGGAGATCACGGCGATATCGGTTGTGCCTCCTCCGATATCGACCACCATGTTGCCGGAGGGCTCGGTAATTGGCAATCCGGCTCCAATCGCAGCGGCCACCGGTTCCTCGATGAGATAAACTTCACGTGCACCAGCCAATTCGGCTGATTCCTTGACGGCACGTTGTTCGACTTGCGTGATTCTGGACGGGACCCCAATAATAATTCGTGGCCTGAGGAGAGTTCCCCCGCGATGAACTTTTTGGATAAAATGGCGTAACATGCGTTCTGTCATGTCAAAATCAGCAATGACACCTTCTCGCATGGGACGAATGGCGGTGAGATTGCCAGGGGTTCGCCCGATCATTCGCTTCGCTTCTTCCCCAACCGCTAGAAGTTTTTTTGAGTTTGTCTCAACTGTCACCACGGAGGGTTCGTTCAAGACAATCCCTTTTCCCTTGATATAAATTAAGGTGGAGGAAGTTCCTAGATCGATGGCCATGTCTTGGGAAAAATGGCTAATGAAATAATTGAATATACCCATGGGAAGTTTTGAGACCTAATAATTTCAGAAGGTGGGCGACAATGGCGGAGTCGGAATTAGGATTGTTAGAGTCATTCCGCGCTACAGGGGAAATAGATGAACTTCACTTTTTTATACATGATCTCTCGGTTAACCTGGATGTATCGACGTTAGGTCGTTGTTCGCGACTGGCCGGAAACCACTTAGATTGGTTCGGGGCTGGATTAATGATAGTCGGTATCCACTTATTTCCACCTAAGTATTGAGAAGGTGAAAGCATCAGATTGGATTGTTCCCTGTCGTAAGGAAAAGTATATCAGAAGTATTAAAAGACCACAAAGAATAGGCGGATCTGAAACCAAATCTGCAAAAAGCTCTTCCTTGCCCTTGCCAGAAGAGAACAAATGTAGATAATTAGAGTCAGAAAATATTCAAAAAGAAAGAAGGATACATTCCATGGCAAGCAAAACATTGTTTGAAAAGATCTGGGATCAGCATGTGGTTCGTGAAGAGCCAGATGGGACAACCTTATTATATATTGACCGACATCTGGTGCATGAAGTGACTTCCCCTCAAGCCTTTGAGGGACTCCGGTTAGCCGGAAGAAGGCCAAGACGTCCAACGACGGCGCTCGCTGTTCCCGATCACAATGTTCCAACCACCGACCGGTCGCAGGGCATTGCCGATCCTATGAGTGCCTTGCAAATTTCAACCTTGGAAGGCAACTGTGCGGAATTTGGAATTACCTATTACGGGATGGAGGATATCCGTCAAGGTATTGTCCATGTGATCGGACCTGAACAGGGGTTAACGCTACCGGGGATGACGATTGTATGTGGAGATTCCCATACCTCGACTCATGGGGCGTTTGGGGCCTTGGCGTTTGGCATCGGTACCTCAGAAGTTGAGCATGTGTTGGCAACACAATGTTTGGTCCAGAAACGACCAAAAACTATGGAAATTCGAGTGGAGGGCACGCTTCCTGACTATTGTTCTTCCAAAGATGTAATTCTGGCGATTATCGGGCAAATTGGTATTGGTGGTGGAACCGGATATGTCGTGGAATATACGGGTTCGGTGATCCGATCATTTTCAATGGAAGGCCGAATGACACTTTGTAATATGTCTATTGAGGCGGGAGCGCGTGCTGGTCTGGTCAGTCCGGACGAATTGACGGTCGCGTACGTGAAGGACCGACCCCTCAGTCCGAAAGGGGCGTTGTTTCAACAGGCGATGTCGGATTGGCTGAAATTGAAAACCGACCCTGGAAGTCGGTTTGATAAGGTTGTTGAGCTGCGAGGGAAGGATGTTTCTCCTCAAGTGACTTGGGGGACCAATCCCGGAATGGTGACTGATGTGAATGGCCATGTGCCTGATCCTGCATCCATTGCGGATGAAAAACTGCGGACGGCCACAGAACGTGCCTTAGCATATATGGGGTTGCCAGGTGGTATCCCTATATGTGACATCCGAGTCGATCGAGTCTTCATCGGGTCCTGCACCAACTCACGGATTGAGGATTTGCGGGTGGCTGCACGGTATGTCAAAGGAAAGCACGTTGCCCAAAGCGTCAAGGCCATGGTGGTCCCTGGATCAGGGTTAGTCAAACACCAAGCGGAAGAGGAAGGTTTGGATCGGATTTTTCGCGAGGCGGGTTTTGAATGGCGTGAACCAGGATGCAGTATGTGCCTCGCCATGAATGCGGACGTGCTCACACCTGGAGAACGATGTGCTTCAACCAGTAATCGGAACTTCGAGGGGCGTCAGGGCAAGGGCGGACGGACGCACTTAGTATCCCCTGCTATGGCTGCTGCTGCTGCCGTTGAAGGACATTTTGTTGATATTCGTGATTGGAAGATGGGAGATCAATAAGGGAATTCTTTTATCTTCAAGAGAGCCATTGTTTTCTCTAGCATTAAATGGGAGATAGATATGCAAGCGTTTACTATATTGACCGGAACGGTCGCTCCGTTAAATCGCGGCAATGTTGATACGGATCAAATCATTCCGAAACAATATTTGAAAACGATTCATCGCACCGGCCTCAAAGAGGGATTATTTGCCGATTGGCGGCGACGTGCAGATGGGTCTCAGGATCCTGAGTTTTTTGTTAACCAACCGTCCTATCAACAGGCCACGATTCTATTGACCCGTGAAAATTTCGGGTGTGGATCCTCAAGGGAGCACGCTCCATGGGCCTTGTTGGACTATGGCATTCGTTGTATTGTGGCTCCGAGTTTTGCCGATATTTTCTACAACAATTGTTTTCAGAATGGGATTCTCCCCGTCGAGCTTCCAGGAGAAGCCATCCAAACATTGTTTGACCGAGTAGCCCATACTGACCAATATCAAGTTACAGTCGACTTGGCTCAGCAGGTTGTCACCCTTCCCGAAGGGGAGAAGTATTCCTTTACCTTGGATCTTTTTCGCAAGGATTGCTTGTTGAAGGGATTAGACGGAATTGGACTCACGCTTCAACACG
>JBDSHB010000135.1:0-10363 GCA_039918695.1 Nitrospirales bacterium
CACTGATTTCAATCTCTCGGGCTTTGGTTTCTAACGCTTGATGAAAATTTTCCATATGTTCGGTCAACGTCTGCACATGTTGTTTCAAATCGATACTCATTTTATCTACCCCTAAATCCTGTTCATCCATTAATGAAGGATAGTTCGTCAAACAAATAAAAAAGCCCTACGACCAATCACAAGACGGCGATCGTAGGGCTTTTCGTCTTTTAGAGTTACCCCTGGTAGGCTTGACCCAACTCCGCGGCTTCTCCAGCCTTTTCCATTAAGGTCCCATCTGAATTCACGGCAACCATTTCAATGGCTTCATGTTTAGCGGCGTCACACACGACTTTACACAGCTCACAACCCTTGCACCGTTCAATATGCACTTCGGCTATCATTTTATCTGAATTGAGATCCAAACAATTAGCTTCCGGGCAATACATGATGCAAAGCCGACAGCCTTTTTTCGCCACACACTTTTCTTCCGTTACTAGGGCAACATTATACATCTATCTCTTTCCTTCGCTGAGGTTCTCAGTATTACGCAGCTGCGGTTTCTCCGACCATCAACTCGAAATGGCTTTTCTCCGCCCATTCCGCGGCGATTTCATAAGCTCGGGCCACCGTATCGAGATTCTTTTTTAACAACATTTCTTTCTTCGCAAACTTTTTCTTAATGGCTTCATCCAGGGTTGCCGTTCCACCGGATGCCACGAATTTCTTCCCAAATCTTTCCTGTAGGGCCAAGTCCAAGCCATTCATTGTTACACACTTGGTGATCCCAGCCACCGAACCAATCATGGTCATGTTTGTCGCCAGCTCAGTCCCTGCGACTTCCAAAGCAATATTCGTCCCGGGTATGCTAAAGACCGCCACATTCAGATCTTTGAGTCGCTTCACGTCTTCATCTGATAAAATAGGCATATCGGTATTAATGATCACGAGTCCGCCCTCTTTAATCCCTGAATAAAATGGCATCGTGTAACTCTTCCCCATCGTAATGACTTGGGGATGAAACACCTCAATCACATCCGGAAACACGAGTTCGCCCCTATCGTAAATTTTTCTCACTCCTATTCGACAATAACTCTCAGCTGGCGCCATGCGTTTTTCCGCTCCAAAGAATGGGTTTGAAATGGCAAACATGCCATCTTTGGATGCAGCCATAGCCATGACATGGGCCGCCGTCACGGCACCCTGCCCTCCCAGTCCTGACATTCTGATATTAATTCGACGTATAATCATGGGATAGCTCCTCTCACATGTCCAGCCGTTTACACTGTTACTGTTGTGGAAGCAAGTTGTCTTTTCGCTTCAGCCTTTCTTTCCTTTTCCTTCGCTGCTAATTCAGCCAACAATTCCTTGGCCGGTTCGCTCACATACTCTTTATAGGCGAATCGTTCCGTGGGTTTTTCAGAGTCCCGCATTTCCTGCAGGCCTTCCATACTATTTTTCCCAATCTCCAAGATACAGGGCGTATACAGCTGCAGGTAGGTAGGCCCAATTTCTCGCGCAATATAAATCGCATTTTTAATCACTTTTTCAATGAGATTTGGTTTGCTGACCGTGCAATTCACGATATAGTGGCAGCCTGATTCTCTGGCAATTTCTGGAAGGCGAACTTTTTCAAAAGTCTTTCCTACCGGAGCCATTTTGGCGACAAACCCCTTTTGCATAAGCCCACTCTCTTGACCACCCGTATTGGCATACAGTTCGTTATCAAAACAAATGGTGGTAAATTTTTCCTGACGGAACCAGGCCTGCAAGGTCATATCTAAACCGATATCCACCGTAGCCCCGTCTCCTGCCAGCACGACTACGTCTTTGTGGCGATCAGGGAAGCGAACCGTCAACGCGCGTTTCAATCCGGACGCAACGGCATTTTGGTTGCCAAACAATGAATGGATATTGTGGACTGCCACATGTGGAAACACCAAACTGGTACATCCCGTGGAGCCCACCATTACGGTATCCTCAGGATTCGGCAACGAGGCGAGGATATACCGAAAGGCCATGGACTCCGGACATCCGGCGCAAAGCGAATGCTCTTCAATAAGTTCCTTTGCGTTACCGATATCTTTCCATCCACGTTGCTCATTTCCATACGTGGCCCGCTTGACCAAATCCTGGTACTCGGCAGGCATGATGTCATACAACTCTTCTGCGATCTTTATTCGTTCTTTACTCATACGCTTCTCCTTTATTCGTTATCTGTTCGAGGATCATACACTCACAGAATGCTTCACGTTGCATCACCCTCCACGTCCGGCCAACGAAGGGGCTTTGACCCCCAACACGGTTTTAATCTCCGCAGCAATAATTTCAGGCTGCATCGTCATTCCACCGCACACATGGGGACCAGCATGAACCCGTTCATTATTCCGAACTGTCGCACTCACTTCACGGGCTAACCATCGAACGACATTAAATTCAGGAACAATAATATGCTTCGCATGTTTTGTGGCCTCCCTGATCTCCTCTCCAGGCCATGGGCGCAAGGTTTTGACCTTCACTAACCCGACACGAATGCCTTCCTCTTCCAATATCGCAATCGCTTCCCGGCTTTGCGAAACCGCTGTTCCCGAGGCCACCACAATAACATCAGCATCGGTATTTTCGGTGTCAATCAGTCCATCCATCCAGCGTATGGTGTGCTTCCGCGACCGCTCACCAGCCGCCCACACCTCTTGCTGCCAGCTCGCATGAGTGGCATAACTAATATAGTTACTTTTCATAATAAAAGGATCCCTCATCATACGAACGGGAGGGCATTCCATATCCATACATGGAACCGGTGACCGATAGGGATCATATGGTGGTAGACACATATCGACTGGAGTCAGATCGACCATATCTTTCGTATGTGTCACAAAAAATCCATCACAGCACAAGGCCAACGGCAGATGAACATCAGGTTCTTCCGATACCATATACCCCTTAAGGATCCAGTCATAAAAATCCTGGGCAGTTTCCGCATGCCACACCAGCATGCCCGTTTGCATTAAATAGGCCATTTCCAAAGTATCAGGCTGAATGGAGAGCGGCGAGTTGATTCCCCGACAGGTCACAATTACCTGAATAGGCAATCGGGCTCCCGCCCACATCGGGAAATTTTCCATGGCCCGCATCGTCCCGGGTCCCGCAGTAGTGGTAAATACCCGCGCACCGCCAAAAGCGGCTCCTGCACATTGAGACATGACGGCAAATTCACTTTCGCCCCGAAAGTAATCGCCAATATAGCCTTCGGCAAAGAGCTCTCCGCACAATGCAGCAGCTTCACTTTGAGGCGTAATCGGATATGCGACCATGATGTCACAGGAGGCTCGACGTACGGCCTCTTTAATGACTTCACTCCCTGTTAAGAACGAGGGTGTCTTTGTCGCCTCATTCATCATGTGCCAGGCATCGGCATACACCTGCCCTTTTTTGTTTTTTTGTCCTATAAAAGAAGCTTGAGCGGCCATGATTTTGACCTCCTTTGTCTGCTTCAGGGTGAAAGACTTCCGATTTTCTTAAACGATAATGCGCAAAATCATAGATGAAATTTTCTCAGAACTAGTCATTCATACCTTTCATGTGCAATGAAAACCCAGAACGATTACGCTGAATGTTCCGCTGGAGGGGCGACCGATCCCTTCAATTTCTTCACCCAATCTGCCAATCTGATTATCTTATCGGCTGTCGCATCGCGAACGGATAACATAGCATCTTCATGACCAGCTTGAGCACACATGGCAATAGTATAGCAGCTCGTGCCACCACGAATGATCTTGAGAGAAAGATTGGCCTGATGGCAATGAACGCCCACAAACATGCAGGCATCTATTTTATTATGCCAGATAGTCAAATTTGGATGGTTTGGATTAATTTCTATTTCAGGATTAATTTTAGGATATTTCGGTCTATAGTCCGGCATGGGAATCAGCATGGCCTGCTGACAAGAAGAATCCACGCATTCTTTGATGGTTTCATAGAGATGACGGATTGCCTTTGCTTTCTTGGCGGCCTTGTCATTCCATGCCCACAGAACCAATGGTCCAGGAAAAATTGTGGGCACTTTTGCCGAAAGAAACTGCCTGGCCGCCTCCTCCAACGCTTCCTCTTCTGGAACTATGCTACCATGAATATGTCCTTGTCCTGGATCGGGAAGCCTAATTCCCATTGAGGCCGCAGACGGTGGCAGAAAATGTTCGGGTCCTGGCATAACCCTATAAGAAGTTGTCATCGTACCCTCATGTCTCCATTAAAAAAAATTGACAATATTACCCGCTGCATCTTCTTACTGTAAGAAGACAATAAGCAAATCTCAAGACAAAAAAAGACCCACCGGTCAAAAATATTGGACTTTTTGAGAATATCACTATGAGTCTTTTGCCCTATAATGCAAAAAATTCCTTAATAACCTAGCCTAGTATAAGAAGTCGCTATAAAAATTGTCAATTTTACAATTGTTGATATCAGACGCAAAAGGCAATTTCTCAGAGTAAATGGCCACATGACAGGCAACCTGTCATGTGTTTGGAGAATTAAAGACCTAAGATTGAGAAAGAGGGGAATGAAAACCCAAGGCTGGCTCAACAGAGAACTTGGGCTACCTGGCTCTTACCTTCAAAATGGCATACCTCCACGTAGCTTCTCCAATAATTTTTGGTATCGTGGGAAAAGGCATGGTCATAGAAAAATCTCTCGCCTGTTTCGGAGGGATTTCCAACAAGATCTCTGCGGCTTCTTGCCCAACAATTTCACATTCTGTCCCATGGCAATCCTCAATCGTAGCCTGGATAGTCACGGAAATTATGGTAAAGATTTGAGCTGCATTTTCAATCCTCCCGGTCAGCACAAACGACCGAGAGTTCAGCCCGGGTCGAACGTCCATGTGAGAAAGTTGGAGCTGGCTGACAGGAATCCGCTGAAACTCCAACTCCCGTTCCTGAGTATCCTGCCAAATAATGAACCCGATAGCTCCAAACAGGACCATCAGGGTCATCCCCAGGACGAGACGAAATTTTGGCAAATACGTTGCTACCAAAACCATGAATAATAACAATAGGATAATAGCAATTTGCAGCATAGATCTCACAGGCCGTGGGTGGGAGAAAAATTCTTCTTCCTCTTCTACACCTTTATCGGCCTCCTGATTCCCCTTCTTTCACCGGAGAAAGCAATGCCAGATTTTTCTCATGAAATCGAAATCGTCTCTAACCTGGCTCGGAAGGCAGGAGAGGTTATCATGAACATCTATCAAAAAGATTTTGCGGTTATGTACAAAGGCGTTAACGATCCCGTCACAGAGGCCGATCAACAGGCCAATGCCCTTATCGTAGATGAATTACACACCCATTTCCCACAGGATTCCATCGTGGCGGAGGAAAGCCCTCTCCCCTACACCTCTCTGACCACAGGTCGAGTCTGGTACGTAGACCCCCTGGATGGAACAAAAGAGTTTATTGCACATAACGATGAGTTTTCCATCATGATCGGACTGACCATTGATGCTCGCACCAAGCTTGGGGTTGTCTACTGGCCTACCCGTGACCACCTCTATGCCGGCCTGACGGATCAGATGGCTTGGATAGAATGCAACGGGATTCGCCAAAAACTTTCAGCGCTCGAATCCAAAAGCCCCCCCAACATTTCACTCGTCGCGTCTCGTTCCCATCGATCCCCCATTCTTTCTACCATTCAACAATCCTTGGACATCCATAATGAACAACAGTTGGGAAGCGTGGGACTGAAAATTGGTCATATTGCCCAAGGAAAAGCTGACGTCTACATTGAACCCAGTCCGTATACTAAGGCATGGGATGCCTGTGCGCCTGAAGCCATTTTGCGAGGAGCCGGCGGGTGCTTTACCGACATCCACGGGCAACCTATCCAATATGGCCTCAATAATTTTCGCAATCTTCATGGGTTGGTCGGAAGCACTCCAGACATTCACCAACGCGTGATTCATGCCTTGACGGGTCGATGTTCCTCGTGTGAAAGTTGACACCTTTTTCCGGCGATTCTTAGAATTTATTCTTTAATACCTTTTCAACGACTTTTTCTACTATCATTCTCGCACAATTATGAGAAAAGACCTCGTCATTATTGGAGGCGGCTTGGCCGGATCGGAGGCGGCCTGGCAGGCGGCCAATTCTGGAGCCAGAGTGACCCTGTATGAAATGCGTCCTAAGGAAGAGACAGCCGCACATAAGACCGATTACCTAGCCGAGATCGTCTGCTCAAATTCCCTGGGATCGAATGATCCTCTCAGCGCCCCTGGAATGTTGAAAGAGGAAATGCGCCAATTGCATTCCTTGATCATACGAATTGCCGACGAGGTGCGGATCCCAGCAGGGACGGCATTAGCGGTAGATAGAGACCAATTTGCCTGCAAAGTGACCCAGGCGTTATCAGAGCACCCGAATATTAAAATTCTTCGAGAAGAGATCCATGAAATTCCCGAGGGTGCGCTGTGCATTATTGCCACCGGCCCCCTGACGTCACCCAAATTGTCTGAAGCGATTATCCAGTTCACTCAATCGAAAAACCTGTTTTTCTTCGACGCAATTTCACCAATCGTGGATGCCGATTCGCTCAACACAGACCGGACGTTTCTGGCATCACGATACGAAAAGGGCACGGCGGATTACGTGAATTGCCCTATGGACGAAGCCACCTATAACGCCTTTTATAACGCCTTGATCGAAGCTGACCGCGTCCAGCCCAAGTCTTTTGAAAACGTACCGTACTTTGAAGGGTGTCTCCCGATTGAGGTCATGGCCGACCGTGGTCGCCAAACCTTATTGTTTGGTCCCCTCAAACCGGTGGGATTAATTGATCCCAAAACCAGCCAACGACCCTATGCTGTGTTACAATTACGTCCAGAAAATGCTCATGGCTCCTGCTATAATCTGGTAGGATTTCAGACCAAACTCACCTACCCGGAACAACGCAGAATTTTCAGAATGATCCCTGGCTTGGAACAGGCCGAATTTTTACGATGTGGAAGCATCCACCGGAATACGTACATCAATGCACCGATCCTCTTACACGATACCTTGCAAGTAAAAAAACAACCTCGCATCTTTTTTGCCGGACAATTGGTTGGAGTAGAAGGTTATGTAGAGGCTGCAGCCAGTGGAGGGATAGCCGGAATCAATGCCGCTCGCATCTTATCAGGCCGTTCTCCGGTCACCCCACCACCCTCCACCGCTCATGGAGCACTTCTCCATTACATTACGACCTGTGAGCCAAAGCACTTTCAACCGATTAACTCTAACTTTGGACTATACCCGCCACTTGATACACCGGTGCGAGACAAACAGAAAAAACGACAACTTATCCAACAACGGGCCACTACCCATTTCAAAGCATGGATGACGCAATCCGAGCTTTCGTAATGTATCTTCAATTGGAACGGGGAGTTTCGCCTGAAACAAGCCGAAGCTATCAGTCCGACCTCAAACAATTCATGGCGCACATTCGACACACACTTACCGCGAAAAACGTTTTACAGCCTGGTGCAGTTGACTCACTCCATATTCGATCCTTCCTCAAGAGCCTCAGTGATCAAGGGTTAAAAAAACCCTCACTTGCCAGAAAACTGGCATGCCTGAAAAGCTTTTTTCGTTTTTTAGTTGAAGACGGACGGGTTCCGCGCAATCCAGCATCCACCGTTCGTTCACCTCGACAAGGAACACGTCTTCCCACTGTCCTCACCAAGGACGAAGCCAATACCCTGTTAGACGCATCAACATCCCAGCAATGGAATGAGCTGAGAAACCGGGCCATTCTAGAGACTTTGTATGCAAGCGGGGCCCGGGTATCAGAACTGGTTGGGTTAAATTGGGGAGATGTGGATCTAGAAACCAGATCAATCCGACTGCGTGGGAAAGGGAAAAAAGAGCGGATGGTGCCTATTGGCACAGTAGCTGCTGATGCCATTTTGGAATATCAACGTCATCCTCCCCACAAGAACAAGATGATAACAACCGGAGCATCGGCTCAACTCGTGCCCTACTCAGGATCGCAACCTCTTTTTCTCAATGCTCGAAGAGGGCGATTAACCGCTCGAAGCGTGGAACGCATGATGAAGCAAGAGACCGAACACCGTTTCAATAAGACGGTCACTCCCCACACCCTGCGCCATTCCTTTGCCACCCACCTCCTCGATGAGGGAGCTGACCTGCGAGCCATCCAGGAACTCTTGGGGCATGCTTCGCTCGCCACAACCCAAAAATACACCCATGTGGCAACTGACCAACTCATGGCCGTTTATGACCGGGCGCACCCCCGATCCGGCTCTTCTCACTGCATACCCCCAGAAGGAGACCTTCTCAAACGATGAAGATTCGATCCACTACGATTTTGTGCGTCCGCAAGGGGACTACAGTGGCCATGGGCTGTGATGGCCAGGTCACCGTCGGCAGCACGATTATGAAAAGTAACGCCAAGAAACTCCGGAAAATGCATCAAGATCAGGTGCTCACCGGCTTTGCGGGAGCGACCGCGGATGCGTTTACCTTATTTGAAAAATTCGACGCGAAGCTGGAAGAATATCGAGGAAATCTGACCCGAGCCGCCGTTGAACTGGCGAAGGATTGGCGAACCGATCGGGTCCTTCGACGATTGGAAGCGCTTTTAGCGGTGGCCGACCGGGAGCATTCATTCATTATTACCGGCACAGGTGATGTGGTCGAACCGGAAGATGGGATTTTGGCTATTGGATCGGGAGGACCCTATGCCTTATCAGCTGCTCGAGCCCTCCTGGCTCATACCGAACTGCTACCCTCCCAGGTTGTCGAACAGAGCATGCAAATCGCCGCCGGAATCGATATTTATACCAACCATCACATTGTCATTGAGGAGTTATCGTCATAACGTATGGAACAAGAGACTTCACCAACACCCAAAAACTTGGGCTCCCTCACTCCACGCCAAATTGTGGAAGAGTTAGACCGCTATGTCATTGGACAACGGGACGCCAAGCGCATGGTCGCCATCGCGTTACGAAACCGCTGGCGACGCCAACAGCTCAGCCCGGAACTCCGTGAGGAAATTGTCCCGAAAAATATCATCATGATTGGCCCAACAGGTGTCGGGAAAACCGAAATTTCCCGACGAGTCTCAAAATTAGCAGATGCGCCATTCATTAAAGTGGAGGCCTCCAAATTTACCGAGGTGGGATACGTCGGCAGGGACGTGGAATCTCTGATCCGTGACCTCACAGATTTATCCATCAATATGGTCAAAACTGCTTACCTGGAAAAGGTCCAAAAGAAGGCTGAAGACATGGCCGAAGAGCGCGTCTTAGATATGCTGCTTCCGCCCTCCCCGTCGAGTCCTTCGTTTGAGTCCACTGATGAAGGGTCAACAGAGGCTCCCACTCAACAGAAACAGGATCAACAGGAATCCACCCGCTCAAAACTTCGCCTTCAGCTACGCGAGGGCAAACTGGATAATCGGATGGTGGAAATAGAAATCAAGGAACGAGGAGGACTTCCGGTTGGAATCATTTCCAATATCGGGGGGATGGAAGATCTTGAGCACAACCTTCGGGATATGCTCGGCGGCATGATGCCGGGTAAAAAGAAAAATCGCCGGATGAAAGTCTCAGAAGCCCTGAAATTCATGGCCCAAGAAGAAGCGCAAAAACTCATTGATATGGAAGAAGTCACCAAAGAGGCCATTACCCGCACGGAACAATCGGGTATCGTCTTCCTGGACGAGATTGACAAAATTGCCGGGCGAGAGAAAAACACAGGCCCCGATATTTCCCGGGAAGGCGTGCAGCGTGACCTCCTTCCGATCGTGGAAGGATCCACGGTCAATACCAAACACGGCCCGGTCAAAACCGATCATATTGTATTTATTGCCGCAGGAGCCTTTCACGTGGCTAAACCCTCGGACTTGATTCCTGAATTACAAGGTCGGTTTCCCATCCGGGTTGAACTGGAGCCCCTCACGAAGGATGACCTCATCCGCATTTTAACCGAACCCAAGAACGCCCTGGTCAAACAATATCACGCATTGCTGAGCACAGAAGGGATCGCGTTGGAATTCACTAAAGACGGGATCGAAGAAATTGCCGCCACTGCTGTGCAGGTGAATGACCGAACCGAAAACATCGGCGCGCGACGGCTCTTCACCATCGTGGAACGGTTATTGGAAGATGTTTCGTTTGAAGCCCAAGATCTTCAGGAAAAAGAGGTCGTCATCAACGCGCAGTATGTTCGGGACCACCTTCAAAGTATTGTGAAAGACGAAGATCTCAGCCGATACATTCTTTAAAATCAATCAGTAGTGTCCGGCAATTTAATTGAATAGATTCAATTGGTTATTGTTTTGCTGTGGGGTCATTGGCCTCTCCATACTTTTAAGTAGTTGATCGAGT
>JBDSHB010000136.1:0-4673 GCA_039918695.1 Nitrospirales bacterium
GCGTTTTGGCTCACCGGCAGTGTGGTGGATTGCATTGGCCTTTCTCCTTTTTCTGCTCAACCACTGGAACCTGAAATCACAGCATCCTCTCACAAGGCCGGACCGGACATTCAACTGGGCTTGACGATTCGCCCCATGTCCGGGGGACCAAGTCTCCCCGCCCCCACCGTCTCCACCAACGTCACCACGACCATCAGCGGGCTAATCGTACGCACCACCGTCTCGCAAATCTTTCACAATCCCAGCTCCGAATGGGCCGAGGGTATGTATGTCTTTCCGTTACCCGAACAAGCGGCCGTCGATCACCTGCGCATGCGGATCGGCGAACGGATGATTGAAGGAATCATTCAGGAACGAGCCGAAGCCAAGAAAACGTTTGAACAGGCCAAGCGCAAGGGACAGCGCGCCAGTCTGCTGGAGCAGGAACGACCCAATGTGTTTACCGCGTCCGTGGCGAATCTCGCACCGGGTGAACCCATCATCGTGGAGATTGAATATCAAGATACGGTCCGGTACGACCAGGGCAGGTTTTCTCTCCGGTTTCCGATGGTCGTGGGGCCACGCTATATCCCGGGCACTCCCCTATCTATCGTCGAATCCCAACCACACAAAACCCGCGCGGGGTGGGCAGCCAACACCGATCAGGTTCCCGATGCGTCACGGATCACGCCGCCGGTGCAACATCCTGACCAAGCCCCCATCAATCCCCTCACGCTACATATCGACCTGGCTCCCGGCTTTCTGCTTGATCGGGTAGAGTCGCCTACTCACCCCATTCATATTGAAACCAATTCCGATGAACGCACGCTCATTAGGTTGGCCGACTGTTCCACGTTTGCGGATCGCGACTTCGAATTGGCCTGGACCCCGCAAGCCTCCCATGCAGCCCAAACGCAACTATTTCTAGAAGAACACGATGGCGACACCTACAGTCTGGTGTTTTTTCTTCCACCCCAGCAGGTGGAGACGGGACCTGGTGACCTGCCACGCGAAGTTATCTTTGTCATCGACACCTCAGGCTCCATGGCAGGCGCATCCCTTGTGCAAGCCAAAGCCGCGCTTAACCTAGCCGTGTCTCGTCTAACGCCTAAGGACCGCTTCAATATCATTCAGTTTAATTCCATCACGAAACAATTATTTTCGCAGGCTCGGGCGGTGGATCCCCGCTCGATTCAACGCGCACTCTCGTATGTGAAAGGCCTTCAAGCCGAAGGAGGCACCGAAATGCTTCCGGCTGTCATCCAAGCACTGGCTCATCAAGAAGACCAGGCTGCTCTCAGGCAGGTCATTTTTATGACCGACGGGCTGATCGGCAATGAGGAGGAATTATTCGCGACCCTTCAGCGCCTGCTCGGCCAGACTCGCTTCTTTACCGTCGGCATCGGCTCTGCCCCCAACGGGCATTTCATGCGCAAGGCCGCTCAACACGGCCGCGGCACCTTTACCTACATCGGCACTGCCCAGGAGGTACAGGATAAGATGCATCGCCTGTTTATCAAACTCGAACAACCCGCATTTCTCAATCTCGCGCTGGAAGGTTCCACCGATGGGACATGGGATCTCCTTCCTGCTCCACTGCCGGATGTGTATTCGGGGGAACCGCTCATGGCGGTTTTTCGAACGACAATCCCTCCTGACCGTCTCACCGTTTCCGGCACACACGGAACCGTTCCTTGGGAAAAAGTTCTGCCTTTCACGACCGGACTTTCCCGTCCAGGCATTGCGATGCATTGGGCCAGACAGAAAATTTCACATCTCATGGACCAACATACTCCATCTTTGCAATCTGACCAGCCTGCCCGACAAGCCGAACTACGACAGGCCGTCATCGACGTCGCTCTCCGTCATCATCTCGTGAGCAAGTACACGAGTCTGGTGGCCGTCGAAACGGTCCCCGCGCGGCCTGAACACCAACTGCTCCAATCCCATGCCATGAAGACCAATCTTCCGCATGGCATGCAATACGAGGCCATATTCGGGTGGCCACAAACAGCCACACCGTCCACGCTCTATCTTCTGTTAGGAATCTTCATACTCTGGATAGGATGGTTATGGACACGACAACAAGCCGCAAGGACGTGACAGCCCGTATGGGTCGAGTATTGGCAGGCCTGTTGTTGGTCTTGGGAATCTGGTTAGTCG
Organism: Nitrospirales bacterium; assembly: GCA_039918695.1. GTDB lineage: Bacteria > Nitrospirota > Nitrospiria > Nitrospirales > UBA8639 > Nitrospira_E. Next base: position 2,143 of record JBDSHB010000136.1, read on the forward strand.
GTCAGGGGCTGTGGATTCCCGTGAAGGCCATTGCCGCCCAATGGCTTTTGCAACATGCGTGGATTAAGACTCTAAAGACACAGCAGCCCGCCAGGCCATGGCCACGGGCGGACACCTGGCCGGTCGGACGATTGCTCGTTCCGCGACACGGCATCGACCAGATCATTCTGGCCGATGCCAGCGGGGGCTCGTTAGCCTTCGGACCAGGGCAGCTTTCCGGGAGTGTGAAGCCTGGGGGACCTGGCAGCATCGTCTTGAGCGGACATCGCGATACACACTTTCAGTTCTTACAATATCTTCTGGAAGACGATCTCATCTATTTGGAATGGCCCACCGGACATCGAACGGTTTATACCGTTCAGGAACTCACGGTGGTGGATAGCCGACACACCCGTCTTGCCAGTGATGCCGATGCGGAAACATTGATCCTGACGACGTGCTATCCCTTTGATGCCATCGTCCCCGGAGGCCCACTCCGATATGTGGTGAGAGCCGATAAATTGTCAGGAGTTGCGATTGAAAGAGAAGGATAAAAACGATTCATGAAACAGGGAACTAAAACGGTCCAGTCATGCGGATAGTGAATTTTTCATTCAGAATTTGTGTGGCTTCCTCCATATTCGCATCTTTCTGCAGCACGTGCGCGACCGAACGCATTTTAAAAGTATTGAACTACACGGTTACAACCTGTGCCCCCTTCCCCCATTCCGTCACTAACACATCCGCCACGCAGAGATAGGTAATACCTTTCGGTTTCGGCCGGGGTTGCTCCAACACACCATCCAAATTTGTTACCCCTTGATGTTTTCTTTCAGCATGCTACTCCTACTAACCCATTGGGACCTGGAACTTTCAGGAAGAGAAGCCAGCTGTTTATTGCACCGGATGAACACCCAAGCGGGCGGGCTGACTTAACGTTTTCAATGTGCGAAAGTGACTCTTCAGCGCGGAAATATATGTGGGGCAATCATTATAGGGGATGTGGAACTCTGCGGCAGTTCGTATGAGGATTTTGCTGATCTCCGGATAATGCGTGTGACTCACTTTAGGAAAAAGATGATGCTCGATCTGGTAATTCAAGCACCCCGAAAACCACGTGAGCCATTTATTGTTTCTTCCAAAATTTACTGTTGTGGCAAGCTGGAGGACTGCCCATTCGGATTCGAAGTCAGGCGGTTTCTTTCCCCGCGGTGCCGGATACGAGGATTCTTCCATGATATGAGCCAGATTGAAAATCAAGGTCACACTGAGACCGAGCGTGACGTGGAAAATCACCAGACCTACAACACATTTCCAGAACGGCTGAAAAAGGAAAGGCGTGACGATGAACACGGAAAAATACACTGCTTTAAGAGTCCAAAATTCAATTTCATCCTTCCTCGACATTGCTGGATACTTCTGAAATTGATTAATCCTCATCGTGAAATAGTGAACAAAATCTTTAATGAAGATCCATTCGATCGTGGACAACGCATAGAGGAACCAGCAATAGATATGCTGATTCTTGAATTTCTTTTCCCAAGCTTGCCGAGGACTCATCCGCAAGGCCCCTCTTGTCTCCAAGTCATCATCCCATTCCAGGATATTCGTAAAACTATGGTGCAGAACATTGTGCTTATGCCGCCAGAAGTACCGACTGACGCCTAACATGGCGCAGGAACTCCGTGCGAGGAACAGGTTTACTTTGGGGTTCGCCGAAAAAGAATTATGGATCGAGTCATGGAAGATGTTGAATCCGACCCCACAAGCGGCCAAGGCAGTTGATACGCAAAGAAGCAGCTGCAATGCAGAGTTTGAGCTGGCCAACATCATGCCAAACGAGACAAGGAACCAGATTAGGACGATTGCTGATTTCAGGTACAGCCGACGATCATCACGGCGATTCCTGCCCGCGAAATGGTCATCAACACGGGCACGGAGAACACGAATGAAATTGCCACGCCCCTTGTCGAGAGGCTTAGTCGTCTTGTCTATGGCGATCACTAGCGTATGGCCTTTTGACTTCAACGTTGAGACGCCGCTCGAACCTTCAATAGAACCCTTTGGGCTTAATATCATAAACTTCCCTGATCTATTTACTGGAGAATCCACAAACCATTCTTACTTAATAGAATGGTTTTATTTTTCACAGATTGTTAAGGTTGGCGATCTATTGGTCAGCTGAATGGGAGCCAGAAAACAAACTCAGACTGAGGAATGCGACCATGCAGTCACGCCTGCTTCTCATATGGCTGCACTGCCCACCTTGGGGAGTGGGTTCAATACGACAAGAGGAGGAAATGGTTCCTGATAGGAATGGAGATACGCATGATGATCATGCATCGTGGCCCCTTCAGGAAGCATGTCATAGAGGGAGCCCAGTTTCCCTCGGATTTTTCTGGCATAGAACTTTGGAAGTTCTGATGTTTCCCCTTCCAGAAAGTTTCGGACCGACACATTCGTATCCAGGAGTCTTCTGATCTTGGTGTGATACTTGATCCGGCCAAACCCTTCACTCGACACCGAGCGGATGAAATTAAACCATTTGGGAA
>JBDSHB010000137.1:0-8028 GCA_039918695.1 Nitrospirales bacterium
CGAGTGGCCAATTCCCTTTCCATGCCCCCAAAAACCGGGACCCGTAGACGACATCGGCCCGACCGGTTATCACCGGCTCCAACAGCCGATGATAATCCTCTGGACTATATTCCAAATCAGCGTACTGCACGATAACGATCCTCCCCCTGACATGCAGAAATCCCGTTTTCAGGGCCGCGCCCTTCCCTTGATTGTGTTGGTGAGTCAGCACACGGACACGAGAACAATCAGCACGTGATTCACAGAATACTTTCTGGATTTCTTCTTCATCCGAAGGAACCTGACCGAATCGTTCGAGGAGCCATTCGCGAGTTCCATCTGGGGATCCATCATCCACAATGATCAGTTCTTTTTGAATTTCCACATTTTGCACGCGGCCGACAATCGTCTCAATCGTTTTCCGTTCGTTGTATACGGGAATAACAATACTCACCAATTGATTTTTTTGACTTATTTTATTTTCCGTATTTTCCACGTAGATTTTGACTAGATAATTGATGAAGAGATTTCAGGTAGCCTACCATGAACGTTCAGTAAACCCTCCTCAATTTTCATTATTTTTGGGGAAATTCAATCCTATGGAAATCTCTGATTTTTGGCTAGGTGATCTTCCAATCATATGCTGTAGTGATCAATCCGAACTGACGGATAGCACCCGTTTGTGAATGAGCTCATGCTCGCGTTCGCATTTTTTGTGGTTCGTCTCAAACACACTTCCTGTCTCATCCCGTTGTCCCATGACACAACTCACGACACCCTATCCCTTGAGACAGATTGGCTAAAAACAGCTATATTTCAATGCGTTACAGTGCCCAAAGAATCTGGCACTCTCCTTGCGAAATACATGGGTAACAAAAATGGATGGGGCAACACTACAAGGAATGGAAGGAGTCATGAGGAACATGACATCATCTTCACCACAGACATTAGAAAAATTTTCCGGTATCGATTCCGTCACCGTACTACTCATTGATGACTCCCCGGATAACTTGATGATCCTCGGGGATATCTTAGAACGAATTGGCTATCAGGTTGTGTGTGCAGAGGATGGCGAGAGTGGCCTCGAACACGCAAAACGTGTTCAACCCGACTTGATATTTATGGATGTGAAAATGCCCGGTCTTGATGGATTCCAAGTCTGTGAACGACTTCGAGCACAGGAGAATTTTCAGCGAACTCCGATTATCCTCATGAGTGCGCAATCCGATAGCACAAACCGCGAGATTGCCTTAGGAGCTGGTGCTTCTGAATTTTGGCCAAAACCCATTTCCCCAGGAAATATTCTGAATGAACTTCCCGGTTTTTTTCGAAACGGTCCAGAGTAACGAGGCTTCTTCACCAAAATCACGGGAACCAAGACCAACATTTCCCCTCTTTTTCTACCCCTTCCCTCTGACATCACCCCCCAATACCATTACATCCATTAATTTAAAGGGAGAGGACCCTTACGTACTCCATATCCAATTCAGCGCCAACTCACATCCTTCTCACAATACTCATATCGCACATGAGGTCTAACGATACTTAGATTCCTTAATTATCTGGCATATAAATTGCTCGTTAATTCAGAAAGATGTTTTTTCCTTAAAAATTCTCTATTTTAGATGCCTTTTGAAGAAAAAATCACACAGACAGAGTCATTTACCAGACGCCTGTTTGGCCTATTCACCCTTCACAACCTGGAGAAAGTACACATGGTCACCGGTCTAAGAAAAAATTCCAACCTCAATCTGTCCACATGGGGCCAACGCGGAACGGCAGGATTGGTCGAGGAATGGGAACCGCGAAGACCCATTCCGGAAGAAAAGGCACAATCCCGTCGACGTTCAACGATTCTCATACCGGAATCAACCGAAGCGCCCACGGAAGGGAAAAATCTAAAGAAGTAAGTACTTTCCCAATCCCCTTCGTGAGTCGTGTATCCAGTCACCCCCCATGGACTGGTTTTCTGGTAACAAGTTTTAAGCCTTCAACCCGTTGGCATTCTGCAAACACCTCCCGTAATTTAAGGATCTGCCACCCTTCCCGGGACATCGTTTCTCGAAATGCAGGAAAAATTTCGTTTATACCATACAATACAGGACATCCATTGACCGCGTTGTCCGTCCACTTCTGTCCTGGAAGCAGAGAGTCAAGACCTGTAGACGATTCAATGATTGGCTGAGGCCGAGACCCAACAGAAAAATTTTTAGGGAAACCAAGGCAGGCCGAGATCACGCATGTTGCGCCCAATAGCTATAAGCTATTGCTCAATTCATTTATGATTGCTAGCTTTAGGTTTTCTGTGATCTGCGACCAGACCGTCCGGCTTGTAGGGTTCTACGCATTCAAAAACTTCTAAGTGCGCTTGCGCCGCATTCGGTTCAAGGATCCGCAAACCAACAAGCCCTTAACTTTCCTGAACAACAATTTCTCTCTGCCAGTCCTGACGACCACCCAATTGTACCGGTGTCAGTGGCAAGTCGAGTTGTTCTTCAAATGGATCAAACCACAGCTCGAGATCAAGACGTTCTTTGGGACTTCAGCGAATCCCATCAAAACACAAATCTGGATCGCTGTGTCAGTCTATGTCTCAGTGGCCATCGTGAAAAAGCGTCTCAACACCCTGGCGAGTCTCTAGGAAATGCTACACATCCTGAGTCCCGCAATGTTCGAAAAAATCCCTTTAGATCAATGGCTGGCAAAATCTGTTGCCGAGGAGGTGCAAGTCGCACTCGATACTCAGTTGAATTATTCGAATAAGATTTGGACCCTACTGATCTGCCACCTATGTTTACGGCATGTACCTCTTTCGGTACTTCCCCTCCTCACACTAGTCAAAGATTTCTAGAACCTACGATTTCTGCCTCTTTCTTTTTTCTCTTTACAATTAGTTGCTTATGTTGCATTCCTGGATGGCCAGAAGCAACAACACGACCAACGGCATCAAGGTTGCTTTTATGTTTGAACAGGAGCAGGTGACAGGCGACGGACCAAATAGAGAGGCTACACCATGGAAGGTATTTTACTCATCATCATCAGTTGCGTAAGTTTGTTGGGACTGGTTTCTTTGTATTGGTTATGGCGACCATAGGCATGAACCCTAAATTGAGAAAGATGTCCATACCATGCCTTCCCTAACGACTTCCATTTTCCCGATGGAAAAAGCCAATTGGAATGACTTATTGCCCACCAATCCATTTAGATTTCATGCTGCTGGATATTCATTTTGCGTTCAATGTGAACACTTTATCCGGCGGATGTCTTTTTCGAACAAAGAAGTCTGTTATTCGGACTGCACCAACGTGTTAGCGAATTCTGTGCGCGACAAAACCTAAAGGAGAGAAAAAAGATGACCGACACCATGACCATTAGTCGATCACGTGAGGAGGGGATGTTTCTACTTCGAGAAGGCGATTATGTGTGGAGAGTGAATGAAGACGGGAAGGTGGACTGTGCCGTCCTAGGGGATCCCACTGCATTCGAACTGCTTAGCTTCATTCAGAAATGGAAAACCCCATCCCGTCGGATTTTTCAAGAATACCCCTTCAAGGATTTTCCACACTGATTGACCGGACCTTATTCCCGACCTCAGATTCTTAGGAAGTTCCCATCCCCTCCCTTTAACTGCTCGGTTTTCCGGACACAATTTTCCTATCAATTCTTTAAAGACTCTTAAAGACAAGCTGACGTGAACATCCAGCTATTCCAGAAGCTGAAAGTTCAAACTCGAGAAATCATTGAGGAGGTCCGCAAACCGGAGCCGTTGGATGCCAGGAGTAGCGTGTTCGCAAACCCAGGGGACTCCGCCCGAACGACCTCAAACAGGTTCACCCGATGCTATTGTCATCTCAACAGCATGAGCGGCCGTTGTACGAATAAGAAACCCGGTTTTTGCGGAAAACCAGGCAAACCTCTTTTTGTTCATTTGAGTTTTTCTTCTGTAAACGAATTCCGGCATACCGATTTCACAATAGCCAGGGTTCATCAGAAAAACACCCTTCATCAAGATACGGATAGGGCTCTCCACCTCTCAACCCTGTGGGCAGATTCGAAACAACAATATTTTCCTTCGCGTCCTTTTAGAAGGAACTCCGTTTTCCTGAACTCCTCGCCCTCCCCACCTCTCTCATTTTCTCACAATCTCCGATTTCCCGGTCTCTTTGGTTTTACGCAAAAATGAACCGTTAAGAAAGCCGATGCCGTGCAAGATTCCTCCGTGAATCCTGACGGCATCGGCTACCAAGTTGACATCCCCTTGAACATGCCTGGGAATCCGGCCGAGGTTCATTCCCTTATATTGAGTCAGAAACCAGAGGCAAAGTGGTACCGGAACCCCTCACTTGCACATTCACCTTTTTCACTGAACCCGAATGGGAATATAAGCCCGATTGTTCGAACCATTCACCTCATTGATATCGTTGTCTTCATCAACGATAATTCTAAGCCAGTAATTTTGTCCCGCATTCAGAAAATTGGGGATGATCACCGGAATCGTGGTGGTTAACACGTCGGCAGGATGAATCGAGCCAAAGGTTCCTCCACCGATACGGGTATCGCTATAACTAATAAAGTCATTGGTGGAGACATAGAGTCCAAAACTCACGTTGGCATGAGTCTGTTTCCCATTATTTTCGATCGTAAATTCAGGCCGTACCACACTTCCCCGATTCACTCGGTACCCCGGCTCCCCGGCGATCGTAATACCCGTCAGCGTCCCGGTGTTGGCACTATTACGGACCCGCACCCGGTCATGACTTGAATACTCGCCGCTGGCTCCGGTTCTTCGCCAGTGCGAGGCGGACACATCGTTAAAGGCGGAGCCTTGTGACCCATAAAGCACTCGCGCTCCGTGCGAAGCATCTTCCCCGAAATACGTGATACCCGACCCCCCATTGGTGTGATGGTGGCGCCACGAATCACCCATGACATTGTATTCCCAATTGACATGCATCAAGCCAAGATAGTGTCCTGCCTCGTGCACGATGACCGCATCGATGGGACGACTTGAACCGGTATAGGTAAAATTGGCGTTTTTGTTTTGGGAGGTAGTCCAGGACCGCCCGGTGGAATCCAGCACAATATCCACTTCGTCCAGTCCATAATGCCATCCAAATAACCAGTAGCAGTGATAGCGCATGCGGGCCTCTCCTGGTGGGGAAATACTTTCGGCCCAGATTTCATTTTGTCCATTTCCACTCCCCACCCCACCAGTTTCGGTCGTATGGTTAATCGTAAAGGGCGAGAAGTTCGTGTTAGTAATATTCACACCTCGTTGGGCTGCCTGCAGGACACTCCCCGCTGGGAAACTGCCCGTATTGATCCGTGCGGTCGTGGAGTTTCCACCCCACCGCAATTTCTTGCCACTGTCCCCATCACATTCCAGCCAGGATGCCGAGAATGCGGGAGAACTACACAACACCGCAAAAACCATAGGTACGAAAAAAAATTTCATATTCATTATCGAAGTCCCTCCTTAGCATGAATGTCGTAGCGTTCTTCATCGCTTATCTTAGGTAATGCTTCATCCTTGGCTTCGAGAGCCAAAACCTCATTGTCAGGCACTTCGAACCGTTCTTTCACATTCGCCATCACTATTGGGGATTGAGGATCGCCCACCCGTTTATTCCACTCACGAATGGCGTCAAAGAATACGTCGGGAGTCAGCGCATCCTCATAGACTTCCATGGGATGAGCCTCTGGTTCTTCGGTCACATCTTTTTGGATCGGCAGGTTCTGATTGCCCAGATTGACCGTCGTGACCTTCGGAGCTTCCCGGTCATAGCGGGCCTGTAGATCCTTCAAGCTCTGTCTGCTCTCCCGGCTCACCCGATCGATATAGGTCTTCATATCAGGGCGTTCCAACAAGGCTTTAAACGATGGGCGTGGTATTTCCATCACATTGAGATCGAAACGCGGTTTACCACCAACGCGTAAGGTTTTGTGTGCTTCCACAACCGGCACTCCCCAACCATTCAACACCTGGTTATCATGTATACGAAATCTTCCCTCGACACATTCCACAAGCTGACAGTCGTCGATCTCTCCTCCTTTGACGAACAAAACATCGGTTTGGCCAAGGGCAAACGCAGGTGCGGTCGAAACCATGTAGACACCACCCTGCCCATCGGCCCCACCGGGGATTCGGAGGATGACTTTTTTGTCCGGCACTTCACCTCTCAACACTTCCAGAACCTGATACGTCACGAACGTATGGGGAAGACCCTGTGGCTGCTCTTTCGTCGGCTCTGAGTTTCGATATTGGATATCCACCACCTGGCCGTACATAATCAGACCCGCCTCACGAACTTTAGATTGAAGACCACCTTCGCCGGCATCGTTAGGACTATGTCCCCATGCTGATGAATTCATGGCCACCATGCCAAGGATTACGAATATTTTGAACAACCCATTGAGTTTCATAGAATGCCCTTGCTCTTTCATTTGCGTGAATGCGAAATTGATGGAACCGGGACGAATCCGACTTCATTTACGGATCCCCGAAGATATCGTGCGTCCATTTCCTGCGTTGCATCTGAATCTTGTACATCTGCTTTCTGACCATGCACCCTCCTTGGTGAGTTAATGTGAAAAATCATTCTGCATCTTGCTATAGCAACCTCAATGCCAGGATCTTCAGTGAACGAAGAATACTTCCGCTAGCGAAAATTCCCCATATTCTTTGGCAATTTGAATACATTTCAATCCGGATGTTGTTCGATGAACTCATCTTTACCGGGGAAAGGAAACGAGATGAGATACGAATCGTATCCGTTCAGATACGCACGCCGACTTTCTAAAAAACGATCCTTCTGCCCATCCTTTTCCCTCATCGACAATTGTTCGCCGATTCATTTCCATGCATGCATCGGCACAGGAAGGCCCTGGAACCATGCGGACTGATTTCCCAAAACGATGAGGCGAAAACGAGATGCCCAGTCTCTACAGGGCAGAACAACGGGTAGGCTTCACTGATTATTGGAAGAGCATTGAATCGATACCAGCGCGAGAAGGGAGCCGCACCGAAAACTGTTCTACAGCTTTGTCCCTTCATAAGGGAAACGATGCCAGGAGTCGTTCGCTGAAGATGAGATTGAGGTGATGTCTCCAATGGGCAGGATAGCTCATGGCCGGAAGGTGAGAACGTATCAGGCAATCGGCAGAAGCCTCTTCAGGACCATCTCGGAATGCTGGGAGCCTAAAGACAGGTGAGGGCAAGAGCCCAACATTGATTCAGTTTTTCAAGCGAACATCGCCACCACACGCTCACAGAACATTTCCACCTGAACTTACCCCGGCTTCATAGGTAGTCAAACCAGACTTAGAATGCCAACCCATCGTCGCATTGATATTCTTAATCGCCAGTGCGGCGATTGCCGGCTGAGACCAACAACCGATCAAGAGGGGAACACTGCCGGCAATGATCCTGTACTCAAACCATGGAGCGAGGACAAGCTGATTCGCTCGATCTTTCATCGTTGTCAACTCACAAATTCATGGCGCAGTCTCACACTGGAATCAGGAAGAGAACGAGCACCGATTCATTAGTGTTGGAAAATGGGAGGAATGAACCCAGTGAAGGAGAGGAATAGCACCTCTCCTCGGGAAGCTTCAGCTCCCTCATGTTTGCAAATAGCCCCGCAACAAATCCCTTCACACCACAGTCCCGATGAATTTCCCATTCGAATCCACGACAGGTACCCGAATTAGTTGATTATTTTGCCAAACATACATACGCGTTAGCACATTAGTTTCTTGCGGGACTGACACCGGATTGGCGGTCATGAGGAAGGAAAAGAGATGAACAACACTATGGCCATGAGTCGATCTTGTGAAGAGGAGATGGATCTACTTCGAGAAGGTGAAAGTTGGTGGTGGGTGAACGGAAACGAGAGGTTGGACGGTGCAGTCCAAGTACATGCCAATATGTTCGATTTTTTTGATTTCCTTCAATAATTGAACCTCCATCCCACCGGCTCACTTAAACATATTCATGGCAAAACCCTATGAAGGGACCGACGCCCTTTCCTTCGCTATTATTCCTTTCCA
>JBDSHB010000138.1:0-3262 GCA_039918695.1 Nitrospirales bacterium
AGTTGGGCATCTCCATAGGTGGCTTGTGCCGTTGGGGCCAGAACCGCACCAGCTTGCCGATAGAGGTAATCCCCGAACCCACTCCCCTCCCCGGCTCCCTGTTGAATCACTACCCGATACCCACGACCACACAATTCCTTCACACCATGAGGAGTCAGTGCGACACGAAATTCATGATCCTTGATTTCTTTTGGGACCCCAATCACCATAATCTTATCCCCTTTGCCTCTCTGCAAGCCTTGCATTCGGCCTGCACCCTGGTGAATTAATCAGGTACATTTTGTTCAATGAATACGAGGGTTCTCTCGTCAATATAGCCCGGTGACCTGGACAGCTTCTGGAACCCTCAGGTAAGATCGGCTCTTTATTTTCCCATTTCCTTTTCGGTCATTTTGAGGAAAATTTAAAGAGTATGAGTAAATATACCCATCATATTTTCGTGTGCGTCAATGAACGGCCAAAGGGAGATCCCCGAGGTTGTTGCGCAGCCTTGGGTTCTGTCGGATTACATGCGTTCTTCAAAAAAGAAGTTGAGCGGTTAGGGTTAAAAGGCATTGTCCGGGCAAACAAAGCCGGGTGTCTGGACCAATGTGAGTATGGACCAAGCGTCGTCATCTATCCCGAAGGTGTCTGGTATTGGGTTGGCCAGGAAGCTGATGTCACCGAAATCATGGAGCGCCACATCGGCAAAGGAGAAATCGTGGAACGACTCCTGATGCCAGGAAAAAATGGTTCATTACTCACAATCAAATCTTAAGGCCTTGTCTTCTCACAAAGAAACCACTGGTCTCATAACCCTGGCGCCACAACCTGGCACACGGTCTTCATCTTATGGGCAATGAAGATAAATGGAAAGCCAACTTACGGAAAGTAGCCTTTTTAAAGTCCTTTCCGGGCTGGCTCTCCTCCTGGGAACAGGGCATAGGAGGCACCATTGAGCAGGTCATTCCTATTCCCGGACAAGTTCCACATACCGTCCTCCTATTATCTGAAGGCCGCTTTGTTGTCGCACCACCCGTGCATGACGAACCGCAAATGGTCACAGCGGGACTCATGTGCGCTCGTCCACATCTGGAGCCCATTCATGCGGGCGCGTTTACCGAATATGATCACCTGACACGCCTGGATCAGGAGCTGGGACGCATGGCCAGATTAGAAAATATTCTCAACGCGATTGATAACAATCTTGATCGAATTCCTGAGCTCAAAGCGCGCATTCAGGAATTAGTCAAACAATGGGAGATGGAGAATCATCAATCACAATGAATATGCTTGAAATGTTTTCCGGAGCCCTTTTTGAAGGAGTGAAGCCTATGATGGTAAGAAGAGACCACTTGGTCCGACATCCGGACCGTTGCACCCATAATGCGATCTGTATTCCAATTTGTCCGACGGGAGCCTGGCTCTCGACTCCTCCCTACAAATTCGATTCGTCACGATGCATGGAATCGTGCCGTCTCTGTCTGGATGCCTGTCCGACTCAGGCCATTTACGGAGTCTTTCTCAAGGGCGAAAAACTTCTCTCACCGAAACAAGAATAAATTAGATAATACGCTTCCGCCAATATCCCCAATAGGCCGTGCCCACAGTGGCACAGCCACCGGTGAGTCCGGTGGAGGCCACGATTTGATAGACATCGCTCCGTGCAATTTTGATGGGTGAGTTCGGACTCAGCACAAGCGGTGACACCGACAATTGTTGCAAAGTACGGATCCCAATCAAAATGGGCCACATGCAGGCCAAACGCAGGCGAATCTCCATGCGAGGGATGGCCATCGTATAGCGCCACCCTTGATCTAAATGATCTCGAGCCTCTTGAATCAATTTTCTGAAGAGGGGGCGAAACTTCTGAACAGAGGTTTCATCGAGAAGTTGCTGGGGAGTGAGAGATACCTGATCCAGCAACACCGTCGGGATATAACACCGCCCATTCCTCAAATCCCGAGGCAAATCCCGAAGAATATTCACCATCTGCAAACCCTTCCCATAGCGAATGCCTAAGGGAATCATGCAGGCCTGATCCCACCCACGAAATCCCGGTAAGTGACTGCACACCATCTTCGTCCAAAATTCTCCCACGCATCCCGCAACCGCATACGTGTAATATTCAAAATCGTGAATCGCCTGTAACGCTCGTACCGCCTGCCCATCCGTTTTTTTGGGAAATTGGTGGAGGTCAAATTCCATTCCTCCCATCAGTACTGAAAGAACCTGCGCAATCTGAGACCGGTCGGTTGGACTGAATTTTTGGTAAATTCGGAAACACCCCTCTAATTCTTCCAATAAGCGACGCTCATCGGGTTTGGATTGTTGGGTAAGAACTTGCCCCTGGATTTTTTTGATCTGCGCCACATCAGGGACGCTTCCCCACAACTGCCCCTTTAAAAGACGTAAACATTCCAGACGGACCCCATCCTCCAAGTCCCCCGTATCGGCGATTGTGTCTGCTGCCCTGGCCAGCAAGTAGGCCAGACCAATTTGCGAACGAACGGCGCGAGGCAGAATGGCGAGGGTTAAATAAAATGAGCGGGAAACCCGTTTGAGCACGTCACCGAGGAGATGTTGATCCGATGGAGAAAGGCGCATGAGCTAGCGGACGATGAGACGGCCTTCCATCCCTTGCTCACGATGCGTGGGAAAGAACAGGAGCTGTTTATCGCAAAAAAATGGATAGATGCCAGGCTCGGTCAAGGTGAGGGTGACGACTTTAATATCGCCGCTGGAAATATCCGCATCCACCAGACGGGTGCCGCTAGGATCATCCAGCAAAAAATTGTGAGGAACCAAAAAAGACTGATTACTCAGAGTCAGTGTCACCGGTATACCCGCTTTCACCACAATTTCAGATGGCGCATAGGCATAACTTTCCATACTGATCATTACCTGTTGTCCGAAAGGTTCCTCCACCGAAGGCAAGGAAGACTCTGACGTTTGAGCGTAGAGACCATCGGAAAAACTCCAATAGCTCATCACCACGACCAGACCCAATATCAATCGTGTATAATAAAACTCAGAACGAATACCAATAAAAAATGAACTCCTCAACATTAGTGATATCATACCGGTTTTTCAGACGAGGGTCACGTCTTTCCTACTCTTGACTCTCAGGAAAAAGGTGTTATCTTCCAACATGTTGAACCCTAACAGTCGTTTTCAAGAACAATGGTAAAGGGATCATCACATCATTCATGAAGTAGAATACATTAGCGTTTTTCCACCAGCAGATGTGGCACATTTAAGGGAGACTGTCTATGAAAAAACT
>JBDSHB010000139.1:0-4451 GCA_039918695.1 Nitrospirales bacterium
TTTAACTCAGAGGACGGGTTTGATGTCATGACTGAATCCCAATCTTTCTGGCCTGTTGAGTGCGCACAAGGTGAACCGGATTTATTTGTGTGCTTAACCTGTTTTGATGAAGTATTCAAAGCCAAGATGCCGGTCGACGGATGTCCGAGTTGCGGAGCCATTGCCGCATTCGAACCGTTTAGTTTGGACGCGATCAGGGAATGGGGAACGGAGAATCTCATTCAGAAAGCCGAACATTTGCCTTCCTCGTCTAATCCCGGTTCCGACCAGCCAGCTTCATCAATCTAACCACCTCTATTTCACGAGGTTCTCAACTTTTCATGACTGTGCCCACGGCAAAGCCGATTCTTATAGGCGGCCAATGGGTCAAGACCTCCTCCGCTGAGCCGGTACGCAACCCCTATTCCAATGAGGTGTTGGCCATGGTCTGCCAGGCCGAGCCTGAGCATATCCACCAGGTCACCAACTCTGCCAAACGGGTCTCCTCTGCATGTGCCAGAATACCGGCACATGCCAGAGCAAAGGCGCTCCTGCACATCGCGACTGGCCTATCCACTAGACGGGAAGAGTTTGCGTCCACAATTTGTCAGGAGGCCGGCAAACCAATTACGGATGCACGACGTGAAGTCGATCGAGCCGTTCAAACTTTTCGCCTGGCAGCAGAGGAAAGCACGCGCATCCCTGGAGAAATCCTCCAAATGGATCTCACCCCAGGAGGAGAGGCGTACTCAGGATCTGTCACACGCTTCCCGATCGGGACGGTTCTTGGCATTACCCCATTTAATTTCCCACTCAATCTGGTAGCCCACAAAGTGGCCCCTTGCCTGGCGGCGGGAAATCCGATGGTATTGAAACCAGCCCCGCAAACCCCGTTAACTTCGCTCATGTTGGGTGAAGTTTTTTTGACGACGGAACTACCTCCGGAAATGCTGACGATCATCCCCTGTTCCAATACCTTGGCGGAACAGATGGTGGTCCATCCCAACTTTCAAGCCTTGAGCTTTACCGGCTCTATGACGATTGGGTGGATGCTGAAAGGAAAAGCCGGATACAAACGGGTTCTACTGGAACTCGGAGGCAATGCCGGGGTCATCATAGAACCGGACGCCAATCTCGATGTGGCCATAGACCGTTGCGTAGTGGGAGGGTACGGATATGCCGGACAAACCTGTATTTCTGTGCAACGAATTTTCGTCCATGAATCGCGGTACGACGACTTCCTCAAGGCCTTTGTCGAGCGCGTTCGATTATTGCCCATGGGCGATCCCTCGCTCGAGAACATCGTCGTCGGCCCGCTCATTAGCGAACAAGCCGCACGCCGAGTCGAGACATGGATCCAAGAAGCCGTTTCGCAAGGGGCAAGAGTCAGGACCGGCGGGACGCGAAAGGATTCATTCATTGAGCCAGCAGTCCTGACTCACGTCAGCAACAATATGAAGGTCTGTTGCGAAGAAATTTTCGGGCCGGTGGTCACCGTCACACCCTATGCAAACCTCGAAGAAGCGTTTGCCCTTCACAATGATTCTGATTTCGGCCTCCAAACAGGAATATTCACCAGCAACATCGATACGATGTATCAGGCATACTCACGATTAGAGGTCGGTGCGCTCCTGGTGAATGAAATTCCGACTTTTCGTGCCGATCACATGCCCTATGGAGGAATCAAACAGTCAGGATTAGGGCGAGAAGGGGTTCGGTATGCTATTCAGGAACTGACCGAGCCTAAATTGTTGCTGGTCAAAAGATCTTCTTGAGGCCTCCTTGTTTTTTCTTGAACGTTCAGTCCTCACGATCTTGCACCTTGCCAACCACTCTTGGTAAAAATACCGGCGTACGTGGCAAGGTTGTTCTTTCCCGTGGCTGTCCGAATCGTCCATGCTTTCCCATATATAGTTTTCGTAAACAAATGGGAGCGCCAGGTTGGGAATTAGATTCGACGATCACCTGGTCATATCCTGCCTATCCCATTCCACAACTAACTGATTGATGAAGGAGTCGCGATGGTCCCAACGCAAATGTTTCTCACCAGAGGTGTGGGTGTCCACAAGGAAAAGCTGACATCCTTCGAAGAAGCCCTCCGGAGCGCAGGAATTGCGTATTGCAACCTGGTGACCGTCTCATCCATTTTTCCTCCAGATTGTAAAATCATCCCGAGAAAACGTGGCGAACAGTTACTCAATCCAGGCGAAATTACCTTTTGCGTCATGGCCAGATCGGAAACGAATGAGCGGAATCGCTTGATTTCGGCCTCAATCGGCTTGGCCATTCCCTCTGGTAGGAAAGTTAATTATGGCTACTTATCGGAACATCATGCCTATGGGGAAACGGACGAAGAGGCGGGAGAATACACCGAGGACCTCGCCGCCCAAATGCTCGCAACCACTCTTGGCATCAAATTCGATCCAAATGTCGCCTGGAAGGAACGTGAGCAGGTATTCAAAATGGGAAGGGATATTGTTCGAACTCAGAACATTACCCAATCTGCAATCGGGAAACCGAATCTCTGGACCACTGTAGTGGCGTGTGCGGTCTTCATTCCCCTTGAAAACATCACTGAAGATCCAAAGCCTCGACAGAAAAAATCAAAATAGGGTCGTTGATGGGGTAACCATTCGGGTGAATGCTTACATCTGCCATTGGGTCTTTAGCCATAAGACAAGACCAAGTTCGAACATCTTCTCACCCAGTAGGAATAACTCTTTTTTACCAGGGTCGGTTCTCAACAAGAACCGACCTTTTTCCTTACAGTGAAAATTCCGCCCATAAAATCGTATGGTCAGAGGGCCCCTCCTCCCGTCGAGGCTGAACATCCACCTTCACCGTATGGGAATGGGCAAGGAGTGGAGGAGTGACCAGAATATGGTCAATTCGCCATCCACGGTTCGCTTCCAGGGCTCCTGGTCGTCGATAGTCCCAAAACGTAAATTGCTGTTGATGCGGAAAATGATGCCGAAACACATCCACGAATCCCCAAGACACCGTTTCCTGATAAGCCCGACGCACGTCTTCATGGAAACACACATGCTTGAGATGTTTTTCCGGGCTATGCACGTCAACCGGCTCAGGGGCGACATTCATATCTCCACACCAAATCACAGGTTGGCCTGTTGAGCCCACACGCGAAAAATACCTTCTCAATCTCTGGAACCACGCTAATTTATAGGCATATTTCGCGGAATCAATCGAAAATCCTTGAGGAATGTACGTATTAACAATGGTGATGCCATTGATCACCACCCGAGCCAGACGTGCGGGATCCTCTTGTGGCTCCCCGTCTTCTAAACCGAATGACACCAGATCCGGTGGTGTCCGGGTGAAAATAGCGACCCCATTGTAGGATTTCTCACCACAAAAATTGATGTGATAGGGTAAATCGGCAAACGCTTGTAGGGGGAATTCATGATCTTGTACTTTGGTCTCTTGAAGACACATGACATCCGGATTGTGTTGCTGTAACCACTTGTGAAGAATACCGATCCGTTTTCGAATTGAATTGACATTGTATGTTGCAATTTTCATCAGTCCAAATACTCCTATTCGTCACACATGCTACGCACGTTCCTCAAAAAAAAGCTGATGTCCCACCCAACCTGAACCGCAATCAGGTAATTTGAATATGACCAAACATTCCTTTACAGCTTTTGAACTGGCACTGTTGGCCGATCACGAGTTTTTCCGGAACAAAGCCAAGATTTCGGTCAAAATCAAACAGATCCTGGAGGAGCTCTATCAGCGGCTTGAGGCTGAAATCGCGTTACAGCCCCTTCTTGCTCCCGAAGGGTTTGATTCTCAATCCAGGCAATTTGTCAAAGGCGAGCATCTTGAAGATTTTCCGTATCAATATGTGGATTTCCCCAGATGGTATACCCGTGAGACCAAGTTCGCTTTCCGATCCCTGATCTGGTGGGGACACCACATCGTCTTCGCTCTCATAGTTGAGGGCCAACTTGTGAAGCAATATCGACGCAATCTATTTAATCGATATTCGGAGGTGGCAGACCGAAATCTCTGCCTCTGTCTCAGCCCTTCTCTCTGGGAGTGGAAGGCCGGACCAGGTTTGACCATTCCAATTACCCACGATGGACGATCAGAAATCGCCGCAACACTCGACCATCGCACGTTTTTTAAAATTGCGCGGTTTCTTCCGTTAGATGATCCGGCAGTGGAAACAGGTACCATCGTGGATGAGGGTCTTAAGGCCTTTCAGGCGATCCTACCGGTCATCACGACATAATCGCCCCACATCCCCCCCGCACAGGGTCTGAGTCGAAAAATGACCTGCGGATCCAAGTCCTATTCTTCCTCAGCCAGGCCCAGCAATCCGGTGAGTTGGTCCACTGAATAGGTCTGAGAGACCCGAAGAACAATGGATTGAATTCCCGCCGCCTTCAACAGGGTCTTCACAAATCGATCACGGTCCTCGCGTCCTGCCGCATTAGGAGCCTCCTTGT
>JBDSHB010000140.1:0-3619 GCA_039918695.1 Nitrospirales bacterium
GGGCTCAAACAAAGTCCGCCGGTTCATGAGAGCGTCCGACCCAAGGACCGGACGGCAGTCGTCAGTCAGGAGGGAAAGGGGTACTCAGATAAAAGAAGTCTGTGGAAATTAATTGGAATCACTATAAATTATCAGGGTTTAAAAATAGGTCGTCTTGAAATCTTCTATACACATTGAAAGGAAAATTCACATGGCTCAAAGACTCAAAGGCAAAGTGGCCGTCATTACCGGTGGAAATAGTGGCATTGGTTTGGCCACAGCCAAGTTATTTCAGGCTGAGGGGGCGAGGGTGATCATTACCGGAAGAAGGAAAGAGGCCGTGGATGCGGCAGTGAAAGAAATTGGAGGAGCAAGTACCGGTTTCGTGTCGGATACCGGGAATCTCAATGACATCGCGGATTTGTATCAACAGATAAACAAGACTGCGGGAAGGATCGATGTTCTCTTCCTCAATGCCGGCATTGCGATCTTTGGCCCATTTGACACAGTAGACGAAGCCACATTCGATACGATGATCAATGTCAATTTCAAAGGCCTCTTTTTCAATATTCAAAAAGCCGCGCCGCTTCTGAATGAAGGAGCGTCGGTCATTATTAACTCGTCCATCGCGGACCAGAAAGGGTTTCCCAATTCCAGTGTCTATGGGGCAACCAAAGCGGCCGTTCGGAGTCTGGCCAGAACCTTATCAACCGAACTCCTCGAGAGAAAAATCCGGGTCAACGCTCTGGCCCCTGGACCAATTGATACACCAATTTTCGATAAATTTGGCGTTCCCACAGAAGAAGTTACAGGCATGAAAGCAAGCTTTGCGGACCAAAACCCCATGAAACGAATGGGTACCTCAGATGAAGTCGCCAAAGCCGCATTATTTCTGGCATCAGATGATTCATCCTATATCACGGGAATCGATCTCACCGTCGATGGAGGGGCGACACAACTGTAATTTTTTCACAGATGATGGCAACCAACACCAAACCAGGGAGCCGATCAGTTTCCTTGGCCTGAAAGGGAGCATCTCTTTCGAGGAGGGGCGGGAAAGTATTTTTCAGTCTGAAAGATAGAGACTGCCATGGCTCAGCAAATCGAGGAGTAAGGAATCATGTCCTTCCGACGAGACGTATTGATCCGAACCTATTTGGCGTTCGGCGCATAAGGTTTTTACCAGATCACTCATGAGCCTACTGCAGGTGAACTGACGTCCATCAACAAATAGCCAGAGATTCTTTCCATGTTCATGGAACGCAAAACGTGAGCCTTCATTTCTGACAAGTTTCCCTCCCTCCGCCAGATGGGTACGAACATCTTCCAGACGGTGTTCCTCCGGCGTCGCCTCCTCATCCTGATATTTCGGAGTGGTCATATAACAACCAAACCATTGAGCCAGCTTGTCCTCATCCTCAACATACTGAGTAAAGACTTTCTGAACTTTCTTAACGGCCTCTGAGGTAATCTGGCCGGGATTGGCTTGAGGAACCAGATCCGGATCCGCATAGCGAACCTCTTCGCTCAGCCCTTCTCCAACGGATTCGGAATAGTCGAGCAAGATATCCCGATGAGACGGCGCGCGAAATCCGACCGAACAGGTCATGCAGTCCTCACCCACGGCTATTCCGTTATGTCCGACACGCGGGGGTACATAAAGGAGATCGCCCGGCTCTAATATCCACCGTTGCTCCGGCTTCCATTCGGACAAAATCTTGACCGGAACATCCGAACGACGAGGAGATGTTTCATCATAGATCCCACCCACTTCCCATTGACGGCGACCACTCACCTGCACGAGAAAGACATCATAGTTATCATAATGCGGCCCGACACCACCCTTGTCGCCGGAATAGCTGATCATCAAATCATCAACCCGCCAACTGGGAATAAAATAAAACTTTGCAAGAAATTCAGCGGCAGCCGGCACCCAATGATCCACGGCCTGAACCAACAAGGTCCAATGCGTGCTTGGCAGAGCAGAAAACGTCGTATCGGTAAACGGGCCATGGGTCAGTTCCCATTGGTCCTTCGCGGGATCTTGAATGATCAACCTCGATTCGACTTCTTCTTCGCAAGCGAGACCAGCCAATTCATCAGCGGCAATAGGCGGCTTGATCCCGGGCAAGGCCTGCCGAATCAACAACGGCTTCTTCTGCCAATATTCAGCCAAAAACGTTTCAAGCGAGAGATCGCCAAGAGGTAAGTTTTTCATTTGAAAGCGAGAGCCATCCGTTTAAACAAAAAACACACAACCCCTATTCGGTCATTCCCGACGTTTTTTATCGGGAATCCAGCTTGGTTTCTTTCAGATGGATCCCCGCTACCAACTGGCGGGGATGACAAAGCCCCAGAGAGGAGGCCCGCCACCGCGGGCATGACAAACGCCCAGAATATTCATCAAGATTCTTTCACCATCTCAACATGAGGGATGCCATCTTCGAGATACATCTCCGATACCCGGATAAACCCATACTGCGCATAGAACGCTTGCAGATACTCTTGCGCAGAGATTCGAATTGGAGTCTTAGACCAACAACCGGATATTTCCTGCAAGGCTGTTTGTAATAGTTTATGCCCAATCCCCAGCTTACGGAATTCAGCCTTCACCACAAACCGCCCCAGATTCACTTCAGGATAACGAAGCCCTGGCGAAAGAATCCGTGCATAAGCAATCAGTTCTCCACCCTCATTGCAGCCAGAAAGATGCCTGGTCTCCCGGTGCCGGTCATACTCATCCAACTCCCGATATGGACATTGTTGCTCCACCACAAACACATCCACCCGCAACTGCAAAATTTCAAACAATTGATCGACAGTCAATTGTTGAAAGGTCTTCACTTCCCAATGGCTAATGGGCATGGTATTGAAAATTACAAAGTACGATAATTCCTATTATCTTAACTCTAAAATTATCTCTTATTGGGCCTTAATGCTTTTCCAGTAAAGACAGATTTGCATTATTTGTCGCGGAGCATGTGGATGAAAAGGCCATCGCGGAGCTTGGGTTCAAACCACGTGCTTTTGGGAGGCATGACGCGATCCGCATCCGCCACCGCCATCAATTCCTCAACCGTTGTCGGATACAACCAGAAGGCGACAGCCCAGTCCCCACTGTCCACCAACGCCGCAAGTTGTTGGGTCCCGCGAATGCCGCCCACAAAATCTATGCGTGGATCTGACCGTTGGTCTTTTATGCCTAACAGAGGATCCAACACCCGTTCCGTTAATTCTGAAACCGCTAGCGCACGCACCGGGTCCCGCTGACTGTTCAACGAGGGATCCTGTTTCGGTTTGGCACGGTGCCACTGTCCTTCCAGATACATATCGAAACCGGCGGAAGGTGGTTTGCCTGGTTGCCCAGTCACTTGGAATTCAAAATGAGGGGCTAATTGATCCAGGAGCTCTTTTGGGCTGAGCCCATGTAAATCCCGAACGACTCGATTGTAAGGAAGGATTTGTAATTGATCATGTGGAAAGATGACGGCCAGAAAACCATCTTCGTGATTTCCGGAAGGAACCACACTGGCATGGTCACGGGAGGCGCGCACTCGACTGGCCGCCGCCGACCGATGATGTCCATCAGCAATATATAATGCCGGAAGTACTTGAAAGTCCTTGATGACTTCTTGAATGG
>JBDSHB010000141.1:0-4162 GCA_039918695.1 Nitrospirales bacterium
AACAGTTGTACTTTGAACTGTTCATCACGAGTTCCCCAATCTAGGAGAAGTGAGGTCCACCACCGGTGATCCCAAAATCCCGGTGTATGGTGATGAGCGTATTCGGCTAATGTTTGTCCAAAGCGCCGAATGTCAGATTCTAACGAATCATGCGCAATCATCCTCTTTTCCCTCCTTGAGGTATTTTACACCTTTTCGGAGATTGGGGAAGAGAGATGAAGGAGAGTCGAACCGGGGAGAAAGGTTAGGGTTGGCAAGCCGACAGACGTTTACCTGAAATACTGCCATGAGGCCCGAGGGAGTTTTTGAAAGTGCCTTCCAAATGAGTGTCATTGTTGCTGAGGAGCAAACTATCTTCCTGGACTCCTTGGGGGAAGGTCCATTTGAGATAGACCGTATCCCCGTGAATCTCAATGGTGGTCGGGACGATTTGAGACGGCGAAGACTCGTCAGGGGGTGAAAATGTGAGGGTCATTTTACGATCACCATGATTTTGGTGGTTATGCACGATCCATCGCCAGGTTCCACATAGGCGAGTGATGGCAAAGTGGGTCGGGTCTTGTTGTTGCCATTCCTGAATGGTGCGCCAGGCTTTCCATGCTGTCGCATATGCCGTGGCCTCAAACTGGATGACGTGCGTGAGAAGGTTCGCTCTGAACATAGGTTGTAGCCTGGTTTGGATATAGTGTTGCGCATAGACATCGTGAATGGCTGAGGAGGACGTGCGCTGGGTAGCCAGGTGATCGGATGTTTGCCAATACTCTAGTAATTTGTCCTCAATTCCTTTTTGGCCGTTCTCTTTGAAAATGCTTACCCATGACAAGGGACTTTCATCCCAATCCTGATAGGTTTGGTCGTAATAGGAGGCAAATTTGGCAAATTCGTCACCAGGGGGAAGGGTAAGGGAAGTTGATGTGGGGGACAAGATTGATAGTTGTTCGTAAAAATCAATCACAGGCTTCAGCGTTTGGAGGGTGGGCTGTTTTAGGATCCATTGAAGTTGCGCTTCGCTGGGGAGAAGGTCGGTGGATGTTGGAAGAATGGTTGTCGATGGCTTAGCAAGGATTTTCCGAAATGTTTGCGCATGGGTGGTGGCACCCAAAGATCTTAAGTAGCTGGTGATGGCCTCCTTGATTTCTGCTGAAGGCTTCAATGATGGTCCCGATTGTGATTTCGAAAGGCTGCGTAAGCCCTCTGGCTCTTGAGTGGTTGCGGAATGAAATAAAGCTAAGGCTTCGTCATCAGAGGCAAGCTGAAGAATTTGTGCACGGTGTTGTTCGAGAAATGACCAGGGAAGGCTGGTAGATTCCTGGTTGGCAAAAGCAGGGAAAAGCGAGGAAAAAATAAAAATTTGCATCCCAATTAAACGGAAGATCGACCATCTTTTTCGATTGGCATGCCACATCATGGTATTCCTCAAACCTTAACCCTTGCGTTCGCGATGGTGGGGGATGAAGTGATGAACGCTATCAGGCTTGTTTTTCGACAATCAATTTGGCGCTTATGGGGTTTTGTGGATGATTCTGTTAATGAAGTCTATCGAGGTTTGCAGTGTTTTTTCCAGATCAGACGCCCGGTAGCCCGGAGTGCTACTCTGCCAGAATTCATCAGAGGCTTCAGGATAAGTTTTGACTTCTACTGTTTTCCCGGCCTGTTTGGCCGTTTGACAAAACTGGTCACGTTCTTCTGCTGAATTGAGTACGCTTTTCCCCGGTGTCTGGAGCAGAAGGGGGCAGTACAAACGTTGAGCCAATTCAGGGTCGGTTGGCAGAGTGCCACAGATTGCCACTGCGGCCTGAAGGCGACGTCGATGCGCAGCAGTTTTGATTGCCAGTGATCCGCCCATTCCAAACCCGATCACGGCATGTGCATTGCGGGTGGTTCTTTCCAAATTAATATCCTCGGTCAGGTTAGCGTTGAGAAATTCAAAGCTGGCGTTGATGTCTTGTAAGGCCTGTTGTTCATTGACACGCTCCATTAGGGCATCGGCGACTTCAGCATTGGCCGTCACCATTCCTCCCTGTCTCACATACAAATTGGGAACTAAAACCACATACCCTTGGGAGGAGAGGCCTTTTGCTAATTCCTGAATATGGGACGTGAGTCCATAGCGATCATGCAAGAGGACCATAGCCGGTAATATTTTGTTGGCCTCTTGTGGGGCGAATTGAATACCCTCCACCTGCGGGCCTTTAGGAGGTCGTGTTTCCGCATAGGGATCCACCATGTGATCTTTGTGTGTTTCAAAAATCCCCGAACTATTAAATCTCACAACGGTATATCCAATTTGTTCAATGTCATAGGGGGTGGTGTGTTGGGTCATCAGAATAGCCTTTGGATAAGAATGGGCAGAGCTGGCCGAAATGAAAATTTCATTGAAAATTCAATGGGAAAAGTCCAACCACTATATCGATGGGTTCTTTGGCCTGTCAATCGAGCATCTGTTGTTCAGGGCAGGAAGCGTTCAGCTAAGATTTTTAGTGGTTTCGTCCTTCAGCGGAACGATTCGATTGGAATATATTCTCTAGTGATATGAGTTCGACCATGTCAAACTATTTCCTCACATGAGAAGCCAACTCAGAATAATTAGCACCTCTTTATCGAGGAGTAAAAGGCCACCAAATTCATTCACGAAAAAATCAAGCCAAAGGCTATTGCGTATATCTTTAATTTTGTAATCTGGCATCTCGTGCTCATTCCTAAAATGATCAGCTTGAGCACCTTCCAACTACATTTTTTCTTGATAAAAAATTTTACTTCCTAAATCCTAGAAAAGTTCATTAGGGAATATTGCCAATGCACTGGTTTTTAATGTAAGATGTCGCCTGCAGTGGAATGTCAGAAAACTCGATATCGGGACAAGGAAAGGAGTTAAGCATGGAACGGCGAGTCACTTCCCATACGGAAGAAGAAGAAATGAATCAACGCCGTCGCCTTCTCACGCTTGCACGGAAAGGGGATCAAAAGGCGGTTGAATCGTTATTTGAATTGTATCAAGTTCGTGTTTTTTCAGGAGACGCCCTGAAAAAAAAGAAGTTGCCCTCGTTTCCATTGCCCACGCCAACAGGATCTTCGGGGAAAGGATCGGGGAAGGGCGTGAAGAAATTGGGTAAAATGTCCAAATCCTCTCCATCAGAAAAGATTCCTCTTCCGTTAGCCGCCAACCCACCGCAAGAGTCGAAAACGATGTCGGGATTGCCTCCGAAGAAAATTGGAAAGATTAAAGGGGCAAAGCCATCTGCAGGAAAATCCGTACAAACTGCTCCCAAACTTGGAAAAAGTAAAAAAGGTGCTCCGGTCGCTAAAGCCAAACCCCCAAAATCCACCTTATCTGTGAGACCGGCCAGGGTGAAGAAAAAATAATTTTGATTGATAGGGCAACTCTGTCGTGTGGTATCAGAATTCAGTAGCGGACTTCAACTCTCAAGCCACCTGCTGCCAGCTGCTTTCCAATTATATCAGCGTCTTTAATGTCCCCTTGATAGACGATTGCACTTCCGTGGTGATCAATCTGCCAGGCTAATTCAAAGGCTTTTTTCGGGTTCATCCTGGGAATCACCTGACAAAAAAGGCTGACGACTTGTTGGTAGGTATGACAATCGCAATTGTAGACTACGACTTCGGCTTCGAAATCTTTTCCGGTTCCTACGTCGATGATCTCTAAGGTTTCAGGATCTTTTACGATCCCACAGGTAATAGGGTACGGCATTCTGCATTGTAGCAATGGAGCTGAGGTCCCTCAAGTGAATGCCGGAGTGAACCGTTATTTTGACGAAGGCCTGATTACAGAACAATCAGGAAACCGATTGTCAGAGATACTTGGCCTATGATTGTCCTTCCTGAATCAAGCATGGCAGAATCGTTGCCGAAGAAAACTAATGCAGGTGTGTACCAAATCTGACAGCCAGCGTGAAAATGATGTGCCAAAAACGATGTGCCAAATAAGAACCCTCTAAGGAACATAAAGGAGTGTCCGTGGGTAAAACGATACTGGTAACTGGAGCTGCGGGGTTTATTGGAAGCCATGCGGTGGAAGCATTGATCAGACGTGGAGATCAAGTGATTGGACTCGATAATCTCAATGATTACTATGATCCTGCGCGTAAAGAGAAAAACCTTCGAGAAGTGACCGAACATGCCAAAACTGGGAAATGGCCTGGCA
>JBDSHB010000142.1:0-11437 GCA_039918695.1 Nitrospirales bacterium
TAAGGTCGTTCGGGAGTTCATTGGGATTTGGACCAGTGGGACCTACCGGGAAATATTCGGCTAAGACCTCACCACATTGTGTAATGGCCTGACACAACGACTCCACGGGATTCCCTTTGTGAAAGCCATCTTGAATGAGGGTCAGCATCGTGTTCCAGGTTTCCGGGGGAATCCGTTCCAGAATCACGCGGTCTGTCAGAATCTCAATCCGGTGTTCGAGTAACGAAATAAGAATCAGCACGCCTGTGCCGAGTTCTGTCCGATGCAGCCCATGCTCCAGAAATGCCTGGTGGGCGCGAAGGTTAACTTTATAGGCCATTCGTTCGTTTGAGGTGAGTACCCGAATCACCGGGTCGAATGTTCCCAACCAAAATCCGAGTCCATAGGAAGCAAACACCGTCAGGAGGAGCCATCCGGCATTGGTGGCATGCCACCCCCAGGACATCCATTCCCATTCAATGGTTAACAGGGCACTCAGTACAAAAAAAGCACAACCTGCTCCTGCCCGATATTGCGTCTCACTGTATCGGGCTGAGCGTTGAATAATCATTGGCACGATTTCTCCCAGGGTATGGCGCTCCACTTCTCTGATACTGTGTTGGATACGTTCCTGATCGTGGTCTGAAAAATCCATCGTGCCTTACCAGCTCCCTGAGGCGCCGCCGCCGCCGAAACTCCCGCCACCACCACCAAAGCCACCGCTTCCGCCGCCAAACCCTCCTGATCCTCCCCTTGGCCAGGACTGTCTGGGCCATCCCAAGTTGGAGCCATATCCCAATGCGTTTCGAGTCGATGGACCTCCGACATTGTTGAATAAACCGACAAGAAGAGAGGTCACCACACCCGCGAGAATACCCAACCAAATGGCCATGGGAAATGCGACGAGAAACGACAGGACCATGCCAATCACGGTCCCATTCACACGTCGTCCGGAACCTAAAAATAACCCGGCCAGCGTTCCCACGATGACGGCCAAGCCAAAGATTTCCCAAAGTCCCATGTGTTCAGAATTTTCAGTGGAGGATGGAGCGTTGACATAGGTCCCTTCAATAGTGCCAAGAATGGCCTGAGTGCCGGCAATGACGCCTCCGGAGAAATCACCCGTTCGGAAACGGGGCACGACCTCATGTCGAATGATTCGGGAACTTTTGGCATCGGTCAATGTGCCTTCCAAGCCATAGCCCACTTCGATGCGAACTTTCTTCTCTTGCACGGCAATCAGGAACAGGACGCCGTTGTCCGTGCCCTTTTTCCCGAGTGCCCAAGCCGTGGACACCTGATGGGAAAAATCTTCCAGGGGATGTCCTTCCAATGAGGTTAGCGTGAGGACCGCCACCTGATTCGAGGTTTTGGATTCATGGGCAGCCAGGGCGGCATTCAGATCGGAAATGGCAGAAGGAGAAAGCAGATGAGCCTGGTCGACCACACGATCGGTGAGGGGGGGAATATCCAAGCTCCACCCGGCCGAAGTCAGGAAGAAGATACTTAAGAGTCCCACCCAGCCTAACCGGTGAAGGCTCAGCCCTGGTCTTGTCCTCATCATGTTCATGAAGTCAGGTGCACCGATGCCGGGTTAGAATTTCACCTCGGGAGGCGTCGACACGGCCTTTTCATCAGCGACGGTAAAGCTTGGTTTCACCTCAAGTCCCAAGAGGTATTTGGCAGTCAGATTGGTTGGAAAAAACCGGACGCCCTTATTGAATTCCGCGACCTTGTCGATATAGCGCTTGCGTGCCACAGTGATGCGATTTTCCGTGCCTTCCAGTTGGCTTTGGAGATCACGAAAATTTTCGTTGGCTTTGAGATCAGGATATTTTTCCACGACGACCATCAGGCGAGACAGGGCGGATGAGAGACCTTGTTGGGCTTCCTGAAATTTTTGAAACAGACTCGGGTCTTTTAAGGCTTCCGGTGTCAGGGTGATACCTGCGACTTGAGAGCGGGCTTGGGTCACGCCCTCTAACGTGTCCTTTTCGTGAGCGGCGTATCCTTTCACCGTCGCCACCAGATTGGGAATTAAATCGGCGCGGCGCTGATATTGATTCAAAACCTCGCTCCAAGCGGCATTGGTTTCTTCGTCCAGACCCTGCAGGTCGTTATAGCCGCATCCGCTCAGTGATAAAGACAACAGGAGCAATCCAAGCAAGAAAACTCTAACAGAACTTTGCATCTTCTATTCCTCCTCTACGGAAAGGCCATGGGTGAACCAAACAGGGTGTTTATCGAAAGATAATCACCAATATCGTGGAAACAAGAAATAGACAAATGTTTCAGAAAGGGCGGTGGGAAAGTCGGAGATGATGACCTATTGTGGCAGCGTCAGCAAAAAAGAGCAAATGAATGGGAGGTGAGCCTTACTGGAAATGAGGTAAAAATAGGTGAAGCTTCAGACAAAGAAAGGATTAAGATCGTTCATTTAAAAAATCCCATGGCCATTCATTTTTTTGACCAATTGGGGAAGGCAATATTTCATCAAACTAGTTTTACAGGGCTTAGGCTCGCCAGCCGAGGTTCTGTTGTTTCGGCAAAGGTCCCCAAAACCATTGACACCCCTTCCGGCCTCAATCGAATAGATGGATGCTTGTTTTGGAGGGCGGGCCAACTCGCAATGCTCACACAGGGCCAGCCGGTTTATTAGAGCGTCCACCTACCTGAGCCGGAGGAAGGTGTTCCTCGGATGGTCAAGACGTTGATGGGCCATGTAGACAAGATTTCTTGATAATTTGTTGTGATAACTAAAATCCTTTTAAAGGATTAGCCTTGGTTGCGAAGGGATTGAGCTTCTAAAATTTTATCAAGAGATGCTGGAGAATATGTTGCGGGTTTGACCCATTTGCCGTCTTCCCGTTTGTGTCCGCCGACTTTGCTCATGTTGGAACGATGGACTTCCTGGAAGACCGGTTCCATGTCAATGCCAAGGGATACGGCGGTGCCATAGACGACATACAGGAGATCTGCAAGTTCCTTCGCAATAGACGGCAAGTCTTTTTCCTGCATGGCTTCCTGGAGTTCGTCGAATTCTTCCTGGATGAGACGTTTCCGGAGGATTTGGGTTGGTTCATCGGGGAAGGAGGGAGTGGGAGAGACGTGAATCTCAAATTGCTTGTGGAATTCTTGGACCATGCGTTGCGCGTCGTTCAATGTTTTTGACCCCCTCTGGCTCCTTCATAGAAAGGAGCAGAAATGAAAGATGACCGATTAAATGGCGACTATCAGATAAATATCGTTCACGTTCGTGCCGGTTGGCCCGGTCACAATGTGGCCGCGGATGTGTTTGAAGAAGGTATAGCTATCATGCTTTTGTAACGCCTGTTCAATTGAGAGTCCGTTTTTCTTGGCCCGCTCAACCGTCTTCCCATCGACTACGGCACCGGCCGCATCCGTGGGGCCATCGGTCCCGTCAGTTCCGAACCCTGCCACAAACACTTTACTGAGTCCAGCCAGTTCCTGGGCTGCGCCTAGGACGCATTCCTGTGCGCGCCCACCCTGACCTTTTCCCTTAACGGTGACTGTCGGTTCTCCACCGGCGATGAAACAGGCAGGCCGGTGAACCGGGTTGCCGAATTCGACCAAGTCTCTGGCAAAACCTCCCAGGATGCTGCCGATCTCCTTTGCTTCCCCTTGCAGGGGGTAAGGGAGAATGAAGGGTTTGAGTCCTAACAGCTTGGCATTTTTGGCGACGCCCTCTAGAGCCTGGCGATTGTTGGCAAGAATGATATGCCGATTTCGTAACGACTGTCTTCTGGTAGGTTTTATGGGTGTTTGATTGAACCTGGTACGACCTTGTTGTAAGTGGCGTTGCACGGGTTCAGGCACTTTGCGCCAAATCGAATACTGTTGAAGAATGTCTATGGCATCCTGGAAGGCGGAGGAATCTGTGACCGTCGGTCCGGATCCGATGGTGGATAGGTCATCTCCTAAAACATCGGACATGATTAAGGTCAGGATAGTCGCCGAGGTGGCTTGGGCTAATTTCCCGCCTTTGATGGCGGACAAATGTTTTCGGACAACATTTATATCATGAATTGTGGCTCCGGATCGTAGGAGCAATTGGGTGGTACGTCGTTTGGCAGCTAATGTGAGGCTGATTGATGGGGCACAGAGCAAGCTTGAGGCCCCACCGGAAAGCAGAACAATCAACAAGTCACGTCGAGAAAGTGATTGAGTCAGTGCCAGGAGCTGTTTCGTGGCTTTTACCCCTCGTCCGTCCGGCATCGGATGTGCGGCTTCAAAAATGCGAACTTTGTCGCATGGTACGCCATATCCGTCGGGGACAATGACGATTCCACCTTCCAGCTTATTCCCGAGCACCTGCTCCAGAGCCATCGCCATACGTGCAGAGGCTTTTCCAGCCCCGACGCAGATGATGCGACCATGGTGAGTGAGGTCGTAGTGGAAATCTTGAACCTGAAGTCGGTTCTTGTGGAGACGGAGGGTATCTGCGATGGCTCGAGCAGGATTGCACGCTTCCAGTCCTGCATTAAAGAGGGATTTCAGAATTCGTTTGGTGTCCGGATTGGCATGTTGGACGATGACGTGTGTTTTTTTAAGGTGTGGTAATGACATCTGGATGATTGCTCAAGACATGATTGTGAAGAGAGTGAATGCTTTTTTCGAAATTTTTTTATGCAATGTACCATATTATCAATAGTAATGAGTCTGAGAAATTTAAGGTGAGCTTCTGCCATCCTTAGTCAATACTAAGATTTCTCCAGGATAGATAGAGGCCGCTGGGTCTTTCACCGAGTGTATGAAGAAAGGGACCGAGACACAATTAATGAGAGGAAGGGGAGAAAGAGGACATCTGTTCTGATGGATCAGAAGGGGTTTGTCCGGTTGCGAGGGGAGATTGACGCCAGAGTCTTTGGTGTACCATGTTGCTCAGTTCGAGCAGCGAATAGGGCTTGGTAATCACCCCGACGAATCCATGAGAGGCATAATTGGCCATGATCGGATCATTCGAATATCCGCTGGAGACGAGTGCCTTGACCTGTGGGTCAAGTTGTCGTAACCGGGCCAAGGTTCCCATGCCGCCAAGTTTTCCCGGCACCGTTAAGTCCAGGATCACCAGGAGAAAAGGCGTGTGAGAGTCCATGGCCTGTTGATAGAGGGCCAGCGCTTCCTCTCCATCCTTTGCCATTCTCACCTCGTATCCACAATGCGATAACATTTCTCCTGCCATGACTCGAATAGACTTTTCATCATCCATGACTAAAATTTTTCCTTGTCCCTGACGAATGTCCAGGTTCAAGGGTTTGGGTGATGGGGTGGCCCTGGGAGATGCAGGAAAGTAGAGTGTGAAGGTGGTGCCTCCTCCGATCTGGGATTCCACGGCCACATGACCGGCATGTTTTTTCATAATGGCATAGGTCGAGGCCAAACCCAGACCCTGTCCCGCTGACTTTGTCGTAAAGTATGGTTCAAATATTTTTGGCAAATGATCTTCGGCGATTCCGATCCCTTCGTCGGTGATGGTGACTTTCACATACGGGCCAGCAGAAAGAGGCAGAGCACTTCTGATGTCCGGATCGGACAGTTGGATGTTTTCGGCGCGAATGGTGATGGATCCTCCATGAGGCATCGCATGGATGGCATTCATGAGGAGGTTTTGCATAACCTGGTTGATTTGCCCTGGGTCGGCTTCAATGATCGATAGGTTTGGATCAACCCATGTTTGGCAGATAAGCGATGATCCGGAAAGAGCCAGTTCGGAAGATTCCTTGATCAACTCCTGTAAGGCGAGGGTTTGTTTAATGGGATCGCCGCCTTTCGAGAATGTGAGCAATTGGTGCGTGAGGTGCTTGCCGTGGAGAACCGCACGCTCAGCTCGTTCTAAGTAAATCTGATGTTGATTCGAAGTAGGCTTAATTTGTTTCGTCAGAGTAATATTTCCCAGGATGGTCGTCAAGAAATTGTTGAAATCATGGGCGATGCCGCCGGCTAGATTTCCCACAGATTCCAATTTTTGGGAACGAAGCAATTGGGCTTCCAGGCGCTGCTTTTCCTCTTCAATCTTTTTTCGTTCCGTTACATCTCTTGTGACTCCCGTAATGCCTATGGGGAGATGGCTTTGATCGAGCAGGAGGCTTCCTCGCACTTCCGCCCATACTGAGGATCCATTGTGATGTTGATGTTCCAAGACTAATAGGAACGACCGATTTGGCTCATGAGTGTGGGTTTGGTGATGGGCTCGTACTTGTTTGATGGCTTCCCTCAGAATGACCATGGAAGCAGGCATCAGAATGGTATCTGGCGAAAGCGTATCAAGGGCATGACCCGAGTACCCCAACAAACGTTCCAGAGAGGGACTGATGTAGGAAAACTTCGATCCCTCCAGGTCCATGACCCAAATGACATCGGAAATCTTTTCGACAACCATTCGATATCGGGCTTCGGATTTTTGTAAATCGGCAGTCCGAATCCCCACAAGAGACTCAAGATGGTCTTTGTGATGAAGGAGTTCCTTTTCAATTTTTATGCGGTTTTTGATTTCCTTGCTTAATGAACGATTGAGGGATTCGGTTTGAGAGTGAGTCTGTTCCAATTGGTTGATTAATTGGAAATTCTCTTTTTCCAATGTGAGAATATTTTTTACCATGGAAAAGTTTCGGTAGGCGGTGACCGTAATCACAGCCAGAAAGGTGAAACCCATAATCCCCACGGCTTGGTGGGGAGGGTCACCCTGTGCAAAAAATTGATAAGTAAGTGGCAACGTTGTGGGAAGACTGTAGGCCAAAAAAGCAGGGAAATAGGCTGCATGGACAGCAGTTGAGCCTGCCGCCATTCCTCCCAGCACCAAGGCCAAAAACATTTGGTGGCTTGGGGAAGAAGCTGGGTACAGTGCAATACCGGCCATGCCCCAAATCAGTCCGGAGGCACTATTGCCGACAACAAACCAGGTCATCCATCTGCCTGGGTGTAAGAGTGGTTTCGATGCCCGGCGATAGGCCAAGACCAAACCTGACCAGAGAATGTTAATTCCCACAATGGCGATTATCCACCCCGACACGACCGTTGAGGGAATGACATCCATGAGAATAAATGCCACCAGCCCACCATTAATGATGGAGGCCAGAATGGCCATCGGAACTAAAGAAAAAAGTTGATGAATTTGTTTACGACGAAGTTCAATGATTTCGTGGAGGGGAGAAGAAGAGGGTGTACCTGAGGGTCGAATGTGATTCGATTCCGGCCGAGTGAGCATGTACGCTATTCCAATATTTTAGGCGGGGTCCCCATATAAGCGATGACGTGGTATGAACGGCTCATGCCGCCAACCTGACGAAGAAGGGATAGTCGGAACGGAATTAGGCCCACCTCTAGTGTATAGCCTGCCTCTCATGAAGAACAATGTCAAGACGACCGGGATTGTCTGGATAAAGAAAGGAACATAGGGAAAGCGGATTTTCCCGAGGTGCTATTCGGTCCGGAATGCCTGGATTGGGACTCCCGGAGTTTGGACTGGTTGTGGCCAATTTATGCTACGATTCCCCTAGGATGAGATCGATCACGCTTCTCCAGAAGACCATTACGGACTGCACGACCTGCGAACGGTTGACGACCTATCGTCAGGCTATTGCCAAGGAAAAGGTCAAACGGTTTCGGGATTGGGAATATTGGGGACGGCCCATTTCCGGATTCGGGGATCCCGAGGCTCAGGTCTTCGTGGTGGGTTTGGCTCCCGCAGCTCATGGAGGAAACATAACGGGACGGGTATTTACCGGCGATCGAAGCGGAGACTGGTTGTATGAAGCGCTGCATGCGTTCGGGTTTGCCAACCAGCCGGATTCGACCCATCGGGAGGATGGGCTCACGCTGAATGATTGTTATGTCGCAGCAGTGGTGCGTTGCGCCCCACCAGCCAATAAACCGACAAAAGGAGAATTCGAGGCCTGCCGCCCCTATTTGCAAGAAGAGTTGCGATTATTGCGGCGGGTCAAGGTTATCGTGGCGCTTGGGAAGATCGCCTTTGATGAATATTTGCGGACCTGTCAGGCTATGGGTTTGCATGTACCATCTCCCCGACCGAAATTCAGCCATGGAGCCCAACATGTCCTATCCTGGGGAGTGACCTTGGTCGGGTCTTACCATCCCAGTCAGCAAAATACCTTTACGGGTACACTTACCCGCCCGATGTTCCACGGGATATTTAGAACCGTCCGCAAGCTGATCGCACCGTCGTGACGTTCGCGGGTTCCTCTGCCTTGATGGTCCGATTAGGCCTTGGTGGAGGGTCTGGCTTCCCAATCCGAGAGAAATTTTTGTAAACCATTATCTGTCAACGGATGTTTGACGAGCTGTTGGAATACGCTGTAGGGCATCGTGCAAATATGTCCGCCGGTGAGAGCCGCTTCGACCACATGTTGCGGATGTCGAACGCTGGCGACGAGAACCTGTGTGGTGAAATTATAGTTTTCGTAGATCGTCAGGATTTGTCGAATAAGCTCCATGCCATTTGAACTGACATCGTCCAGCCGGCCAATAAATGGGGAGACGCACCATGCCCCGGCTTTGGCGGCCAACAAGGCTTGAGTGGGAGAGAAGCATAACGTGACGTTGACACGGATTCCTTCGCTGGACAATTGCTTCGTGGCCTTGAGTCCTTCCGGAATGAGGGGACATTTCACCACGATATTCTTGTGAAGCTTCGCTAATTCTTTCCCTTCCTTCACCATGGCCGCGGCTTCGATGCTGACGACTTCTGCACTGATGGGCCCATCCACAATTCCGCAAATTTCCAAGAGGAGATCCTTGAAATCACGTCCTTCCTTCGATACAAGCGAAGGGTTTGTGGTGATGCCGTCTACCAGGCCATAACTGGCCGCTTCACGAATCTCCTTGACACTGCCGGTATCGAGATAGAGCTTCATATCGAATCCCCTTTGTAGTTTGATCTCTGGTGTTGCCTGAGTTTTCTTGTGTCCTATTGTAATCCACGCCCCTGACTTGTACAAATTTCCTTAACCCATTATGTGGAAGGAAAATTTATCTGAGAGCCTGCCTAATGTGTCGTCCCCTGGGAGGGAGTGCCAGCACTCTAGGCATGCAGGAACCTTAGGCGATTTTACCATTCGGGGATGAAGAAGACGGAGGCCTCTTTCATTATGTATGGATAACGTCGTTTGACTGGTAGAGGATCGAGGGCTAGAATTTTCACAGAGTAGACAGCGTGTTCGCGTTTTTAGCCATTGTTGGGGAAGGAGACGGGTGTGATCCACAAATATTTGCTGATAGGACTGTTGGGATTGCTGTGTGCCGGTTGTGGAGGAAATGCCTATTTGGACGCCTCCCTTGATCCCGCCAAATTTGAAGGAAAAGACAAGGCCTGGTTCGAGGAAAACTGGGGAAAGCCGAGCGGGAAATCCGCTCGATTCTTTGGAGGAGAAAGCTGGGTGTATTCACGTATTTCCGGAGGTGAGTCGCGATTTCCCAACTTTAATTTTTCCCCGAATCAATGTCGCATTAATTTAGATTTTGATAAAGAAGGCAAGCTGGAAGATTATGATTATACGGATTGCTAAGGAATCTTGGGACCGTTCCACCTGTCCGGGTTGAGGAGACCGTCGTGCTGAATATTCCATTTCAAACGGGTTTTTTTTTAGGCTGTCTGCTACGCCCTTTGTGCGTAGGAGGTTGAATTGTCTCGGACGATTATCGTGACCCCAACGATCGATGAGTTGTTTGTGACTGCTGCCAAGGAAGTGGTGCAGGTCGTGCTGGACTGTCGAAACGCCGGTCGCGAATGTCGTGTGGCATTGGCGGGTGGGTCCACACCTCGAGGCTTGTACAAGCTCTTGACTGGTGACCCCTACCGGACTCAGATTTCCTGGGACCATCTTCGTGTTTTTTGGGGAGATGAGCGCCCGGTCCCTCCGGATCACCAAGAGAGTAATTTCCGCATTGCCAAAGAGGCGTTATTATCTCATGTGCCCATCCCCTCTAATCAGGTGTTTCGGATTGAAGGAGAACGACCGGCCGATGCTGCTGCTGCACGGTATGAAGCCGTTCTGCGTGAACAATTCAGACTGTCATCGGGTGAGTTTCCACCGTTCGACCTGATCCTATTGGGCATGGGGCCTGATGGGCATACGGCGTCATTATTTCCTGGAACCTCGGCCGTGGCAGAGTCTCAAAAACTGGTGGCAGCTCCATGGGTCGAAAAATTACAGACACATCGGGTGACGTTGACCCCACCGGTACTCAATGCAGCAAAGCACGTAATCTTTCTGATCAGTGGAGTGGATAAAGCCACGGCGCTACAGGTCGTGTTGGAAGGTCCTGCAGATCATGCTCGCTATCCAGCGCAAGTTGTGAATCCTACGGCAGGTCACATGGTGTGGTTAATCAATCAGGATGCGGCTGGTCTCTTGAAGAGAGAAACGATGACGTCACGTGTGTGAAGAAGGAGAGACAACATGAAAATGGTGAAGGCCCCCGAGGCATTTATTCATGCCCTGCATAAAAGACCCATGACGTGTCCCACACGGGATTGTTCCGGTTCCGTGGCTGTGGAAGAGCGTTCCCGGTCCACCGATCGGGTGAAATCGTTTGGATTTCGCTGTGACCAATGTGATTGGCACGACACGATAACGGGCGATGAACAACTGGATCCGCCGTGGGACGAGGGCTCCTTGATGGAAATAACTGAGGAGCATCTTCTGCATTTAGAACCGGTTTGCCCGTATGATCAGGCACCGGTGGATTTTCATTCGCTGCCGAATCCACGGCGTCGGGCTCGCTATCGACTCACGTGCTTTTTCTGTGGGCGGCAGGAGGAGTTGGATTGGCCACCTGAAGAAGCGAAGCGATAATCGTTGGGAGTGTGTGTGCCGAGGCCTGAGATTTCCCCTCAACGCCCACTTGTGTTATTCCTCATGCTTTGTCATTCCTGTCAGACTCATTTTTTGTCGAACTCATGAAAAAAATTAAAAAAAAGAAATCAGCTTCTCAAGCCGTGCCGGCTTTTCTTGTTGGGTGGACTCATGGAGAGCCGCCTCCGCCAGGCTATGTGGCGGCCTGGTTCGATGAAGCGTATGGCGGGCCACTGCGGATACGTTTTCTCGCCTCGACCGGCCATCATCATTTTGAGGCGGCACATACCAATTGGATGGCCGAAGTCAATATTGAGCCTTCAACGGAAATATTGGAACAGTGGCAGGGTCGCTTACAGTGGGAACAGACCCGTTTGGCGCTTTTGTTTCCTCCGAGCAATACGGCGACTGATCGTCGGGATGCCGTCCTGCATGTGGCGAGAATGGCGAGGGGAATGACTCTGCTCACCGAAGGAACGACCTATGATGTGGCGACCGGCACCTATCTCAATCCTTCGGATTGGCATGATCGGGATTTGGATGGCTTTCGAATCACCGATCACATTCAGGTGGAACATCGTGAAAACGT
Organism: Nitrospirales bacterium; assembly: GCA_039918695.1. GTDB lineage: Bacteria > Nitrospirota > Nitrospiria > Nitrospirales > UBA8639 > Nitrospira_E. Next base: position 11,401 of record JBDSHB010000142.1, read on the forward strand.
GCAGCGGGCGCGCATGTGGTTCCATACCAGGGGCATG
>JBDSHB010000143.1:0-4777 GCA_039918695.1 Nitrospirales bacterium
ATTCTTGAAGAAATAGAAACATTCGAGGATGAGGTGAATCGGCTCCAATCAGGTGACACTCCGTCCGACGTATTTAAACCGTTTCGACTCCAATACGGCATTTATGGTCAGCGTCAGCCGGATGTCCAAATGATCCGGATTAAGATTCCCTTTGGCGGCCTTAACGCGAATCAATTACGCCAAGTGGCCGACATTGCGGATACCTTCGCGACCGGCGTGGGACATATCACCACGCGGCAGGATATTCAACTGCACTTTGTTCCACTCCGCCACGTTGGCACCATCATGCGAAAACTGGCGGAAGTTGAACTCACCACTCGGGAAGCCTGTGCCAATACCGTACGAAATGTCACGGCCTGTGCCTTGGCAGGAGTGTGCCCTGGCGAAGTGTTTGACGTGACCCCCTATGCAAAAACCGTGGCCTATCATTTATTACGGAATCCACTCAACCAAAGCCTCCCTCGCAAGTTTAAAATTGCGTTTTCCGGCTGCAAGCATGACTGCGCCTTAACTCCCATCCACGATGTCGGGCTTCTGGCTGCTCGCAATCCCGAAGGGGTTCCGGGGTTCAAAATGGTCGTTGGAGGCGGGTTAGGGTCCACTCCGCGCCTCGCCAAAGTGCTTCATGAATTTGTTCCCATGGAAGAATTGATTCCCGCCACCGAAGCCATGCTCAAAGTGTTTGATAATTTAGGCAATCGAAAAAATCGAAGCAAAGCCCGGATGAAATTTGTCATCGACAAATTAGGGTTTGAGGAATTTTCCAAACGATGGAAAGAGACCTACGATGCCATGTTGGAATCCGGCGCCACCAAATTTGGATTGGAAACGGCTCCGTATCCTGATGATCCTCCCTTAATGATGCCGACGAAATCCGGGAACGGTACATCCATCCAAGGCAATGTAAACAGCCAACCTCATGGCTCATCAATCCATGGAGATCCCTCATCTCAAGAGGCGTTCGAGCATTGGTGCGCGACCAATGTGATCACTCAACGCCAGTCGGGATTTAAAACAGCGGCGGTGAGACTCCCCTCGGGTGATATCACGTCTGAGCAAATGTTTGCGCTGGCTGAGCTCGCCGAACGGTATGCCAACGGAAACCTTCGTACCACCATCAATCAGAATATCATGGTGCGTTGGGTTCCCGATATTCGCCTCCGGCACTTCTATGACGAATTAGTCGCTCATGGATTGGGCAACCCTGGAGCTGAGGGAGTAGCCGATATCGTTTCCTGCCCAGGGACCGACACCTGCGGACTGGGAATCACCTCTTCTAAAGGACTGGCACGAGCACTGGCAGAGGTGTTCCCTGCCGGGAAAATCGCAGGGGATTTGGAAGGGGTGAACGTGAAAATCAGTGGCTGCCACAATTCCTGCGCTCAACATCATATCGCCACGATCGGCTTACATGGAGTCGGCAAACGCATGGGAGACCATGTCGCGCCAGTGTATGAACTGCACCTTGGGGGACGGGTCAACGGCACGGCCAAAATTGCCCAACTCATTGTGAAGGTCCCTGCGAAAAACGTCCCCGCTGCCGTCCAGCATCTGCTCGATCTCTATCGCCGGGATAAAAAAAATGGAGAGTCCTTGTTGGCGTTTATTGACCGCACTGGAAAAATCCAACTAAAAGATGAACTGATCCCCTACACCATCCTTCCCACGCATCAAGAAAACCCACAATTCTATGTTGACTGGGAAGGCGATGAGGAATTTTCGGTTGAGGACCTCGGACCCGGCGAATGTGCCGGTGGGGCATTAGAGATGATCGACAATCGGATTCTTGAAGCGGAACAGGAACTGTATCAAGCACGCATTTTGGCTGGAAAACACCAATACGCGTTTGCCATTAACAAAGCCTATCGAGCCGTGGTGGCAGGAGCGAAAGCCATCCTTGTCACAGAAGGGATTGATCCGAATACGGATGCCGACACCTTAGCGGAATTTGACAAGTTGATTGTCGCCAAGGGGCTCCTGCCCACCGAATACCACAATCTGGCCTCTATAGTGGGCGATCTGGGGAACAAGGACGCCTCGGCTGACCTGACGCAAGGTAAAATCGCGTTTACCAAAGGTTTCGTGGACCTCTGCCGGACCGTCTCAGACCAAATCGGCCAGGACCTCAAGCTGGCTCCCGCTGAACTGGGACAAAAGCCCACTGAATCAACCAAGACGGCAACCTCCCAACCTGAAAAGGAATCTTCCCCATCAGGTGTGCCCGTTTACGACCTCCGGGGCGTGGCCTGTCCCATGAATTACGTGAAAACCAAACTAAAATTAGAAATGATGGACCACGGTGACCGGTTGGAAGTATGGTTGGACGGCGGCGATCCTATTCGCAACGTCCCTGTAAGTCTTCGAAACGATGGGCACAATGTGCTTGAACAGGAACCCATGGACGCCGACGAGCAGCATTTCCGAGTGTTAGTGGAGAAAGTGGAACCGTAAAACGCCATGGCTCTTTTTCTCAATCCCCATCCAACTCCGGAAGAACTCGTCGCGGTCAATCGATCCATGGAGAGTCAGACTCCTCGGAAGATTGTCGAGACAGCGATCGCCGGATATGGGAAAACGGTTATTCTGGCCTGTAGTTTTGGGGCCGAGGATGTCGTGCTGGCCGATATGATGTTCCGTTCAAATCCAGGCAGCACCCTCTTTTATTTAGATACCGATTTTTTATTTCCTGAAACCCATGCTGTTCGGGATCGGATCATTCAACATTATCAATTACAAGATGATCAGATTATCCAGGTCAAATCAAAACTCAGTCCTTCCGAACAAGCGACACAGTTTGGGGAAGCCTTATGGCAGCGCAAGCCCGACCAATGCTGCTCACTGCGAAAGGTTGAGCCTCTCACTCGCATCCTGGCAAAGTATGCCGCGTGGATGACGGGTATTCGGCGTGATCAATCACCCACTCGTGCCAACGCCGGCATCGCCGAGTGGGATACAAAATTTGGCCTTGTGAAATTTAACCCCTTAGCCACCTGGTCATGGGAACAGGTCTGGGAATACATTCGCGCGAATGACGTTCCGTACAATGCATTGCATGATCGGCACTATCCCAGTATCGGATGTACCCATTGCACCGCACCCGTCATGCCGGGAGAAGACCCACGCTCCGGACGATGGAAAAGTTCTGAGAAAACCGAATGTGGGCTTCATCGATAATCCGGCCACGTGCCCATTCCGTCGTTCATGGCTTCACATTCATTTCCCTCAATCAAGTAGGTATTGGAGACCATCAGTGAAAAAAATTGCCGTCATTATTACCAAAGGTGGATGGAACAACCTCTCTCAAGCCTGTGAGTGGATAGCCCTGGCAGCAGCCAGCGGCATGGAAGTGAGTGGCTATTTCCGTGACGAAGCAGCAGGCCGAATGACCAAAGACAAAATCAAAGAACTGACGATGTCTCCGGATTATCGAGGGCGAGAAGGCTTTGTTCGTGATCTTTTAAAAAATGAGAATAAAGCGGACCTCCCGAAAATGATGCAGACCTCTAAGGAAAACGGAAACGTCAAATTTTCGGTCTGTACAGATTCGCTGAAATATTTTGGCGTGAATGTCGAAGAACTCATTCCGGAATTAGATGAAGTGCAGACCGCAGAGGCCTTCTGGAAAGAAGCCGTTCTTCCCGCTGACCAGGTTTTGACCTTTTAACCCGGAATCATCGTATGGATCACCTGATTGCAAAAATTGGAAAAGGGCTAAAGGGTGCCAAGGATTTGACCTGGGATGAGGCCAAATTTGCTCTTAACGCCGTCATTGAAGGGCAAGCAACCGACGTTCAGGTGGGAGCGTTTTTGATGGCCATGCGCATCAAAACTGAATCTATCAGCGAACTCGCCGCGTTCACCACCACGGTTCGCAAGTGGGCGCCACCGATACCACTCCCGCATGCCGATAACATTGTGGACGTGCCGCTCTATGGAGAAAAACATAACACCATCCATGTGGTCGTCGCGGCAAGCCTTGTCGCGGCTTCGGCTGGCGCAGGACTCTTCATGCACGGCGTAGAAAACCCGGATGTCCCCTACGATCTCCCTCAAGTCCTTCGTCACTTACAGCTTCCCATCGCCCGTACTGCGGCAGAAGCGATTGAACATGGCGCTCAATCGCCCTGGGTGTATATGGACTTAGCCGGATACCATGCACCATTAACCAAATTGCTGGATCTGCGTCAGGCATTCGGTTTACAAAATTTGTCCCATCAGGTGTCCAGACTCCTGAACCCTGCCAGGGTGGGCTCACAAGTCATCGGGATTTCCCATCCGCCATACCTGGATAAAATGGTGGAGGCCTTGGACATGCTGGGAGCGAAGCGGGCGCTGATTATTCAAGGAGTCGAAGGGTTTCCCGAACTGTCCCTCTCCGCGCCTTCCATGGCTCGTGAATTACGAAGTGGACATATTTCATCGTTGGTCTTTCGTCCCGATGATGCCGGATTCCGATCCGGACCATTTCAAGCCATGAGTTCAACCATCAACGGGCCGGGATCGGGCAACCCCGAGCAAGAAGCCCAATTATTGACGCAGTTACTCGTCGATCGCCAGAAAGGCGACCGACGGAACTGGGTAATTATGAATGCGGCTTTACTGATGTATGCCGCAGGGTTGGCCTCCTCTCTCGCGCAAGCCACACCGCTCGCCCAGGAAACACTGGATTCCGGAAAAGCCGGAGCGTTCTTTACCTCCTTGGTCCAAGGACGCCCGCCACAGTCCAAATTTGTCGTCCCACCTGCACCGGCGGTGATGCCCGCATGAACCATATCCG
>JBDSHB010000144.1:0-5782 GCA_039918695.1 Nitrospirales bacterium
GAAATTGGTTTGCCGGATCAGCCCCTGGAATTTATTGTTCATGGCCGGGCAGTGGGTCAGGCGAATACCGACGAGAAAGGGTGGGCTCGGCTTGATTTTGCTCCCAGTATGCGGGGGAGTTTACCCATCATTGTGAAAGTGGTGACGCCATCGAAAGTGGATGCCATCGAAGGGAAAGGGGTCCTCTTATCCTGGGAACGCCGCCGCCCCATATTACTGATTGACTTGGCTGTGTTAGTGGAAGGGGAGCTGGTCACGGATCCGCCTCCGCCTGAACTCTATGAGGATCCCGGCCTAATATTAGGAGATGCCCATCCTGCAGCGGCGTCGGAATTGGGTAAGCTATCTGAATTCTATTACAACCTTGTGTATCTGGACTTGACCGGGCGGGGGCATCTTGAAGATATTCAGGATTGGCTGCGCGAACATCAATTTTCCCCAGGAATGATTAGAATCCTTCCGAAGACGCCCACGGCATTGATCGAACTCATACACGATCTGAAAACAGAGGGTTGGGAAAAAGTGAGCGGTGGCATTGGACGCACGGCAGATTTTGCGGAAGTCCTCATTCAAAATCGCTTGCAAACCGTGATTTTACCCCTACCACAGACAGAGGATCGGTTTCCACGCAGGGCCATTGTCCTTAATGATTGGTCACGGGTCCGACGGCATCTTTGATGAAAACAATGAGCAAATAGCCGGTCGATGAATGATCCGACGATGAAGGTGTGTATTTCGCCATGCCATATGACTTTCTGCTCATGTGATAGATAGTAGGGGAGATGTCTTGGTGAAGGCAGCACGACCTAAAACCCGTTTTGTGTGTCAGGAATGTGGACATCAAGGCGTCCGCTGGAGCGGCCGGTGTCCCGAATGCGCGCAATGGAATTCCTTACGGGAGGAGGTTGATCGAGATCTTTCAACCCTTCAACAGCGAAGTGTCGCCGGGGGAACGCCAGAGGCGGTTCCCATCAGCTCCATTGTGCAGACTCAGGAGTTTCGTCTTCAAGCTGGTATTGAGGAATTGAATCGTGTGCTTGGTGGGGGAGTGGTTCCAGGATCGGTTATCTTGATTGGGGGCGATCCTGGAATTGGTAAAACGACACTCCTGCTCCAAACCCTGGCCTCCTTGGGAACGGCCAAACAGGTCGGTTTGTATGTATCGGGAGAAGAATCCCCACAGCAAATTAAAATGAGGGCGGATCGCATAGGTATTCAATCGCCCAACCTGTATGTGGCTGCTGCGACATCCCTGGAAGAAATTTTCAAAGTGGCTGAGCAGGTAAATCCCGGTGTCATCGTTGTCGATTCCATTCAAACGGTCTTTACCCAGGAACTCACATCAGCGCCCGGTAGTGTCAGCCAGGTTCAGGAGGTTGGCTGTCGTCTGATGTGGTATGCCAAGCGGACGCATGTCCCTATCTTTATTATCGGGCATGTGACGAAGGAAGGGGTGATTGCCGGACCAAGGCTTCTGGAGCATATTGTCGATACGGTGTTGTATTTCGAAGGAGATAAAGGACAGAGCTATCGAATTCTTCGAGCGGTGAAAAACCGGTTTGGGCCGACCAATGAAATCGGGGTCTTTGAAATGAAGGATGAGGGGCTGACCGAGGTTGGGAATCCCTCTGAACTGTTTTTGACGGGGCGAATCGGACATGGCGCCGGATCTGTTGTCGTGTCGAGCGTGGAAGGCTCTCGGCCTTTATTAGTGGAGTTGCAGGCTCTGGTGGCGGAGACGACCTACCCTATGCCGAAACGTATGGCCAAAGGTGTAGAAGTGAATCGGGTGTCGTTGTTATTGGCCGTCCTGGAAAAGCGACTCGGGTTGCACTTTGCCGGGTACGATGTATACGTGAATGTGGTGGGGGGGCTTCGGATCGATGAGCCAACGGTGGACGTGGGCATCGTCTGTGCTGTGCTTTCGAGCTTTCGAGAATTGGCCTTGGACCCAAGATTGGTTGTGATGGGAGAGGTCGGGCTAGGCGGAGAAGTCCGGCCGGTACAGCATGCGGACCTGCGCATTCGTGAGGCGATGAAATTGGGGTTTCAACGTTGCGTGGTGCCTGAGCCGAATCTGAACCAATGGAAACCTGTGGCTGGCATGGAAGTCGTGGGGATTCGTGACATTGGCGACATTTGGGAAACGGTTGTCAGTCATGCTTCATAAATGGCACGTGCAGGCGGACTGCTTACGATGAATGCTGCAAGTCGATGGGCTCTGCTGCCGATGGTGTTCCTCGTCGGATGCGCCGGAATGTTAGAGGAATCGTTACGACCGCTCGAAGACGGGCAAGAACAGCAGGTCCTTCAAGCCTTGCGTCAAAAGGAGTTGACCATTCTCACACTACGAGGATTATTCCACGGGTCAATTTCCGGTTCCGGCGTTCCTTTTTCCCAAAATATTCTTGGCACAGTTTCGTACATGCGCCCCGATGTCTTGGACTTGAAAGCCTTTATTCGAATGGGTGTGCCCGTGATGGATTTTCATCGCAAGGGGAACGAGTATGAACTCTATTTTCCCGCTGAAGGTAAGGTGGTCACCGGAAAAATGGATGAAACCCGGGAGCGTACAGCATGGGATCACACTGTGATGCTGAGTATTCGTGCCTTGGATGCCGTGTTGGGAAAGATTTCCGGAGGATCAAGTAAAGAGGCCCGCGTGTGGAAAAGTAACCAACGTTATCGCATCGATCTGCCTCAAAACCAATCCTCAGCCACGGCATCTCAAGACGATTTTACCGTCAGGACCTGGGTGGATGCCCAGACCATGGACCTGATATCGATTGAATATCGACGCTCGTTTGATGATGTCGTCGTATCCGTGGAATGTGAAGATTATCGAGAGGTGCAAATTACCACTACCGAAGATAGTTCACCTGTTCGATTGCCGTTTCTAGTTCGGGCGACAGACTATCGACCCAGCGGAGGATCCATTACCCTGCACTTCAAGGAATTTATCGTCAATGCGGCCTCCTAGTTGTCCTTATGCGTCAAGCCACTACTAATCAGCATGTCTGGAGTCAACAAGCTCTATGCTGTTTTTAGCTTTAGAGTCCGCCACCTCGCATCAGAGTGTGGCCGTCTTTCGCGACAAACAGCTGTTAGCCATTCTGGAATGTGAGTCAGGGCGGCCTCTGACCCCACAACTCATCCCCACAATCGATCGGCTGTTATCCTCGGTCCCTTTACAGTTATCAAATCTTGAAGGTTTGGTGGTGTCCATAGGTCCGGGGACCTTCACCGGATTACGAGTGGGACTGGCGACAATGACGGCCTTTCGGCTGGCTTTACAGATTCCTTTGGTTGGGGTTTCCACACTCGAAGGGCTTGCCTGGAATCATCCTGTTACCGATCTCCCTTTGCTCAGCACTATCGGTATTCGCCAGGGAGTAGTGTATTGGGCACTGTTCCGTTGGGAGAATCAACAGATAGTGTGCGTGAAAGAGTCTCAAATCGGTGACATCATTGATGTCTGTGGCGCCCTGTCCGAACCGACCATTGTGCTCGGAGATGGGTGGATACAGAATCGGGAGACTCTCCTTTCAAAAGGGTTCTCTCTTGCCGAAGTTCCTCCTGAGGAGCAATGGCCATCGGCCAAAGGGACCGGAATGGCAGGACGAATATTGCTGGAACGAGGGGATCTCCTTCCTCTAGGCTGCACCCCACATTATATTCAGCCATCGTATGCAGAAATATCAAAAACTAAAAGCTTGAACCCCATCGGGTGAGATTTCTTGGGGACCTGTTCGTGTGACATAGAGGAGTGAAGGATGTTCACAAATGACCGTGTCATGGATACTGATCCCTTTCACAATGAGGCCATTCGATTGGCCACATTGGCTGATTTGGACGCATTGGTGAGTCTGGAAGAGTCCTGCTTTGCTGTGCCCTGGTCGAGAAAAAGCTTTGAAGCCGAATTGCACGGGAATTCTTTCAGCCAAATTCTTGTCATTCCAGGTACAAAGGAACAGCCGGAAATTCCTTTGCTGGCCTATATCTGCATATGGGTGATCTTTGAAGAAATCCGCTTTTTAAATCTGGCGGTTCACCCTCATTTCCGTGGAAATAGATTGGCTAAGCAGTTAATTCTACAAGCATTATGCATCGGAAGTGCTCAGGGATGTTGTCGGGGGATGTTGGAGGTTCGGGACTCCAATCAGATGGCAAAAAAGCTCTATGAGTTCTTTAAATTTAGGGAATATGGCAGAAGGAGTTCCTACTATACGAATCCTAGCGAGGATGCTATCCTTATGATCCTGGAACCGATTTCCAGGCCAATTTCTGATAAAAAGGATCTAGAGGAAATCCAGGTCGAATGCAAATAGGAAAGGCTTACCAGTTCAACATGCACTACTAACACAGGAGGGCACCGAAAGTGACGGACGAACAAATCGCCGAAAATTTGCGGGCATCCAATGTGGAGTATCAGGAGTTGGAGGAATCCCATCACCGGTTGGATCTGGAGCTCCAGCAGTTATTGAAACACCATGTGTTGACTCCTCAGGAAGAGATTCTTAAAAAACATTTACAAAAAGAAAAACTTGGCAAGAAAGATCGAATGGCTGCTCTTATTCGTGAACATCGTGCCTCATGTGAAAATGCCAAAACACCTGGATAATCCGAACCGTTGCTTCGCACGCTAAGCTCCACTTTCTAATGGCTGCTTTTTCCCCTACCATGGCCATGAATGCGGTGGTGCATCCCCTTCAGCGCCACATTCGTGATATTAAACGCCGGTTACTGATCGTGGGAGCCACGATCATGGTGTTTTTTGTTATAGCGTTTTCCTACTCTTCCATTCTGATCGATTGGTTCAAGCGGCCATTTGAAGATGATCTGATTTTTTACGCCCCGGCCGAGGCATTATTTGCCTCCATAAAAATTTCTTTTATGGCGGCCGTGATTGCCAGTGTCCCTATCATTCTGTATCAATTTTGGAAATTTATCGAGCCGGCGTTGCTTCAGAAAGAGCAACGATGGGCGGTGCCGCTCTTCTTCCTCGGGTTGGGGTTTTTCCTTTTAGGGTTGGCTTTTTGCAATATGGTGATCCTGCCGTTGGTCATCGACTTTTTTGTGACGTTTGGCATGGATCGAGCCATTACTCCAGAATTGGCCGTCGGAACCTATGTCGACTTTAACGTCAAGTTTCTCCTGGCATTTGGCTTTGCGTTTGAAATTCCACTGGTCATTTCTCTTCTGTCCCGTACTGGGGTCATTCAGGCGTCTGTCCTCATTCGGTTCCGCAAGCATGCCGCGCTGGTGGCGTTGATTCTTTCAGCCGTGATCACGCCGGATGCGACAATGTTCACCATGCTATTAATGGCCGTCCCCTTGATCCTCCTGTATGAAATAGGTATTTGGGGAGCAAAGATCTTTGGTCGGGTTCCTCAGCCGGCGGGGCAAAAGACTCAAGCGACTGAGGGGGATGAGGTAATGGCCGATGAAGAAAACGACTAAACGGATGGGATCAGGTATCCGATCGACACGAATGCAAAGGCCTCTATGGAATTGTCTTTTGGGCGCAGTTGCTTCGCTTTGGCTTATGGGGTTTTCCGGACTTGGAGAAAGTCGTCCTCTGTTATCGTCCCTATATCAGGTCTCGAATATTCCCTCTCTTCATCCTGATGACTCTGAAAATATCCACAAAGGGTTTGCCCCGAGTATTCAAACCCTTGTGGTGACTCCAGACGGAGTGGTCTATGCGGGGTCCTTTGGAATGGGGCTTTTCCGGAGTCAGGATAAGGGGAAGTCCTGGGAGGCGGTGAATCGAGGCTTGACC
>JBDSHB010000145.1:0-4341 GCA_039918695.1 Nitrospirales bacterium
AGGAAAGGGAGGCATAAGGTAAACTGGGATTGCGAAGTCGGTTTCTTTAGTCTTGGGTCGAAAGGAGTGCAATGATGAAAGTGTTGTTGGCGGTAGAAAAAACCCGTATTTCTGAAGGGGCCATTCAGATCCTCAGCAAGTTGACACTGCCCGGTGGTTCCGATCTGTTTCTTCTTCATGTGAACCCCCTCCCTCAAAAGATTACGAGTCTGGCGAAGGAACGGATTTTGAAAATTTCCCAGCGGGTTCAAGAGGTTCAAAAACAGGCGCTTGAACAGGCAAGTCAGTTTCTGGGTAAGGTCGAAAAAAGGTTGAGTCATCAAGATGTGCATGTGTTTCCTCTTGTGAAAAAGGGCTTTCCTGGAGAGGAAATTTTAAAAACCATTCACACGAAATCCGTCGATCTGGTGGTCCTCGGATCACGTGGCTATTCCAAAGCGACAGGGTTTTTACTCGGGAGTGTGAGTCAATGGGTGTTACAGGAAGCGCCTTGTTCGGTGTTGATCGCTCGCCCCATGGCTCGGGAGAAAAAGGCTGTTCGAGGCATGAAGCTTCTCCTGCCTACTGATGGATCTGCCGATTCGCGTGCGGCCGTCGACTTTGTTAAAAATCTGGCATTACCCCCTTCCTCACAGATCACCATTCTCCATGTCGTCAAAAAGCATGTGTTCGAAACTGAACAAACGTTGATTGCCGACAGTAAACATGAGAATGAATTTACAAAATTGGCTGAAGAACTCTTGGCGATCCGAGGTCGGGAAGGGGCAAAACTCCTTGAACAGACTCGAAAGACCTTGAGTTCTGATGACCTTCAAATTCAGGAGCGTTTGGTGTTTGGCAATCCGGGAGAAGAAATTCTTAAAGCTGTTCGATATGTGCGAGCTGATCTTGTTGTCATGGGATCGCGTGGCTCGACTGGAGTTAAGCGGGTGTTTCTGGGCAGTGTGTCCTACAGGGTTGCCCATAGTGCCGGATGTTCCGTGGCGGTCATTCGTCATTAAAAGAAGAGGTGATTTTCAGAAACCTGGGCAAGTAAGCTATCTTGTTGTATGAACATTTTCCTGGTGGCGTCCTCTTGTACCAACAGAAGTGGACAGCAGAATAGCCCCTCTTCTCACTTCCTCATCCGACCCCGTATCCACTGCGGCAGTGGGCATTGTAGAAGGGATTGACAATATTCATCTGTGAATAAAGGCACGTGTCATGAGCATTCGAAATTTCAAGTACCTGTTTAAGCCTCGTTCTGTTGCGGTGATCGGTGCGTCAAATCGGCCTCATCGAGTAGGACGTGTCGTGATGCAGAATCTTCTTAAGGGCGGATTTCAGGGTACTATTATGCCGGTGAATCCAAAGTATCAAGCCGTGTGCGGAGTGCTGGCCTATCCCAAGGTGCAGGCCTTGCCGATGAATCCCGATCTGGCTATTCTTTGCACCCCTCCCGATACCATTACCCGGTTGCTTGAAGAATTAGGAGAACGCGGAGTTCGGGCTGCCGTTATTCTGACAGCCGGCATGAGGCCGGACCCGTCAGAGAAGGAGAGTGCAACCGAGTGGACGCGTATGCTTAAAACTGCACGAAATTCTGGGATGCGCCTTCTTGGTCCGAATACGATCGGCCTGCTTATTCCCGGGATGCATCTGAATGCCAGTTTTGCGCATATGGAGGCGCTTCCCGGATCGCTGGCGTTTATTTCCCAGTCGGGTGCACTCTGCACGGCTGTCTTGGATTGGGCTCGCTCTCAGGGAATCGGCTTTTCCCATTTTTTGTCTCTTGGGGATAGCGCAGACATCGATATGGGCGATGTTCTGGATTATCTTGGTAGCGACCCCGATACCCGGGCCATTCTTCTGTATATCGAATCCATCACACAGGCGAGAAAGTTCATGTCTGCAGCCAGAGCGGCCGCTCGAAATAAACCGGTGTTAGCGATCAAAGCCGGCCGACATCCGGAAGGGGCTACGGCCGCCAGTTCACATACCGGAGCGCTTATCGGTCGTGACGAGGTCTACGATGCGGCATTTTGCCGGGCCGGAATTTTGCGGGTGTTTGAAATCGATGAACTGTTCGATGCGGTGGAAACGTTGGAACGAACCGGCCCGTTGCAGGGAGAACGATTAGCAATCGTCACGAATGGGGGAGGACCGGGAGTCCTGGCCGCCGATGCTTTTGCCGAAGGTGGTGGTTCTCTCGCCCGCTTGTCAGAGGCCACCATTCAAGAACTGACAGCTTTTTTACCGGCGAGCTGGTCTCACGGAAATCCCGTTGACATTGTCGGGGATGCAAGAGCGGAACGCTATGCTCGGGCCTTGACCAGTATCCTGAACGCTCCGGATGTGGATGCGGTCATCGTGACCCATGCCCCGACGGCAGTGATCACCAGCGAGGAGGCAGCGTTGGCGGTAGTGAATGCGGTTCGCGAATCGTCCTCCAAGAAAAATGTGTTCACCAGTTGGCTGGGAGGCCAAACAACCGTTCAGGCCCGCCAACTGTTTGCCGAAGCCCATATTCCCACCTATGACACTCCGGAAAAGGCCGTGCGGGCGTTTCTCCATCTCATTGACTACTCTCAACGCCAAAAAACGTTAATGGAAACCCCGCCCTCCATCCCCAGTGAATTTCACCCGGTTGCCTCTTCAGCAAAATTGGTGATTGAAGAAGCCCTTTCTCAGGGAAGGTCTTTGCTGAATGAACCGGAAGCCAAGGCGATTTTAGCTGCCTATGGTATTCCAACCGTGGAAACCCATATTGCGTCGACGGTTGAGCAAGCCATTTGCTTGGCGGAACAGGTGGGGTTTCCGGTTGCGTTAAAAATTCTTTCTCCGGACATTACCCATAAAACGGATGTTGGTGGAGTGGTGCTTGATGTGGAATCTTCTCAAGCCGTTGAAACCGCGTTTCAGGGGATGAGAGATCGATTGGAACATTTTCATCCAGGGGCGGAGATGCGTGGAGTCACAGTACAGGCGATGGCCCGACGGCCCGGCGACTACGAATTACTGATTGGCGCGACGATTGATGCCGCGTTTGGCCCGATCATCGCCTTCGGACAGGGAGGGATTGCCGTCGAATTGTTGAATGATCATGCCATGGCTCTTCCTCCTCTGAACATGAAATTAGCAAAAGATCTAATCCATTCGACGAGAATTGCCTCATTATTACAGGGTTTTCGCACACGCCCGGCCGTTAATCTTGAGGCCATTTGCCTGACCTTGATTCAAATTTCTCATCTGGTGCAGGACTTTCCCGAAATTGTTGAGTTGGATATCAACCCCCTACTTGCCGACCAAAATGGGGTGCTGGCGTTAGATGCCAGGATGAAAATTGCGCCTTCTAGCATTTCCGGTCCGCACCATCTTGCCATTCGGCCCTATCCGCAAGAGCTCGAGGAATGGATCACGCTTCGATCAGGAGAAAAAGTGTTCTGCCGTCCTATCCGGCCTGAAGATGAACCTGCCCATCATGAATTAATTAAACGATTATCTCCGGAAGATACCCGATTTCGCTTTTTCGGGCTTATTCAAGAGTTGCCGCATTCTCAAATGGCCCGTTTTACGCAAATTGACTATGATCGGGAAATGGCGTTCATTGCCATTCGGACGTCTGAAGAAGAACGTGCTGAAACACTTGGCGTCGTTCGGACTATCAATGATGCCAACAATCAGAACGCGGAGTTTGCCATTGTTGTGCGTTCGGATATTAAAGGGCAGGGCCTCGGGAGACAATTGCTGGAGAAAATGATCCGGTATTGCCGAAAAAGAGGAACGGAGCGACTCATCGGAGAAGTCTTACTGGACAATACCGGTATGCGGGAGTTGGCCCGGCGAACAGGATTTACCAGTCAACTTTCAGTAGCGGGAGATGTCATGGAGGTGACCCTGAATCTCACGACCGGATGGGCGTCTGAATAATGGAGAGCGGTTGTTTGCAGGATCGCTGATCCAAGGATAATTTTCAGCGTATGAACGGCGGAAGGAACCCATTCACACATATCTCAAACATCCGAAGCCAATCATAGGTATATACAATTAACCGCACCGGATCACGTGATTGCCATGCATCTCAGCGGAAAATTAACGGGCGGAGACATTGAAAATTACAAAAACCTTCTTGATGGAAAACTGAGCAACCATGGTCAGCTTAGTGTTGTGGTTGACTTCACAGGCTTGTCGGACATGAACGCCGATGCCCTCGTTGAGGGCACGAAGGCCGATCTCGACCTTCTCAGCCATGTCGATCAATTCACCCGCTTCGCCTTTATTTCAGATAAGGAATGGCGGCAAGGGTCCATGAACATCCGGGAATCCATGGACGGAGTGGCTCTATCCCAATGTGGCTCATAC
>JBDSHB010000146.1:0-5183 GCA_039918695.1 Nitrospirales bacterium
GGCGTTTGCTATAGGTCTGGCACGCCATATTTTTTGTGGGGGTAATCGGAAAGAATCGACAAAGCCAGCCCTTGTCCATGAATCCTTCGACACCATCAGAAAGTCAGGGGGGCAATAGTGGTATCCCATCCTGTCGTGGTGATTGGTGCGGGTCCCGCTGGTCTCACTGCGGCCTATGAGCTGGGGAAAAACAGTTCTTCCTCCCTCATTCTTGAGGCTGGGAAACAAGTAGGTGGCATATCGCAAACGGTCAACTATCGAGACTTCCGTTTTGATATCGGTGGCCACCGATTTTTTTCGAAAGTGCCGATGGTGACTGAGTTATGGAATGAAATCCTTGGTGACAACTTTCTCCTTCGACCTCGTATAAGCCGAATCCATTACAACCAGCATTTTTTTGACTATCCGCTCAAGGCCACCAATGCGTTGGCCGGACTGGGAGTCGTTGAGGCCTTCCTGGTCTGTTTCAGTTATGCCAAGACCAAGGTGTTTCCAGATGCCCAAGAGGATAATTTTGAACAATGGGTTATCAATCGTTTTGGATATCGCCTGTATCAGATATTTTTCAAAACCTACACGGAAAAAGTCTGGGGGATTTCCTGCACCGAGATATCCGCCGATTGGGCCGCGCAACGAATCAAAAACCTCTCCCTGAAAGAAGCGGTTCGCAATGCCCTACTTGGTCAAAGGGGTGGGAAGAAGGGTGAAATCGTGACCTCGCTCATTGAGCAGTTTCATTACCCTCGCCTGGGTCCGGGGATGATGTGGGAACGGTGCGAGGAATTGGTGGCTGGTTTTGGATCTCAGACATTAAAAGGCATTAAAGTCGAGCGTATCAGGCACCGCCATGGGCGGGTAGATTGTGTTTCCGCGCGAACATCATCAGGGGAACATTTAGAATTCGAGGGCAGCGATTTTGTGTCGACGATGCCTCTCCGCGAGTTAATCCAGGCCATGGACCCTCAACCCCCGCAGAAGGTCGTGGAGGCCGCCCTTGGTCTGCGGTATCGGGATTATTTAACCGTGGTCCTGGTAGTTAATTGCGAAGACGTATTCCCTGACAACTGGATCTATATCCATTCACCTGAAGTCAAAATGGGACGAATACAGAATTATAAAAATTGGAGCCCGTATATGGTGCCGGATCCCTCACGGACTTCGCTGGGCCTTGAGTATTTTCTCTGGGACAAAGACGATGAGTGGACATGGTCTAACGAGCGGTTGATCGAATTCGGTACACGGGAATGCGCGCAACTTGGGCTCATTAATCCTCGCGATGTTGAAGACGGAACCGTGGTTCGTATGGAAAAGGCCTATCCGGTTTACGATCATCACTATCAGGATCACGTTCAGACGATTCGACAGTATCTGGGAACATTTTCAAATCTTCAAACCATTGGACGAAATGGTCTTCATCGCTACAACAACCAGGACCATTCGATGGTGACAGGGGTGTATGCCGCGAGAAACATCATGGGTGAATCGCATCATGATGTCTGGGCGGTGAATACCGAAAAAGAATACCATGAGGAGGACCGTACGGCTTCAGCCAATGCCGGCGATCGAATGGTGCCGATACGGGTTCAGGAGAACGTTGATGAACTTCCCGGTGAAAACGAAGAAGAATTAATTGAAATTGTATTTGCCAAGCTGGACCCGGTCGCCCTTGGTGCGGCTGTCGGTACCGTCAGTGGTCTCCTCATCTTGATTGGGACAACAATTCTGATCCTCAAAGGAGGGCCGGTAGTGGGGCCCAACTTGTCTCTGCTGGGGAATTTTCTATTTGGTTTCCAATTGACATGGGGTGGTTCCTTGGTAGGCTTCCTAGAGGGAGGAGTCGGAGGGTTTGCGATAGGCTACTCAGTAGCCTCCCTCCGAAACGGGAGCATGAAAGCCTATGCGAAATTTATGCGGTGGCGAGAGGAAACCGCTCGTCGTCGCAATCTTCTGGATAAGGTATAACCGAGGGGCAGAGTCCTGGAGGGAAAATATGGGAACGGATTCCAAGAGTAATGATGAGCTTAGCCGGGTGGTGGCCAAAATTCAGGGAGGGGTGTTGGCAGTGGTTTGCGGGCTGATGGGTGGATTAGGCCTTTTTATCATGACGGTCTGGCTTCTTCTGGAAGGGGGGCCAAAGGTTGGCTCCCATCTTCAGTTACTTTCCAACTATTTCATTGGGTATTCAGTCACATGGAAAGGGAGCCTGGTAGGGCTTTTTTACGGGGCCCTGACCGGAGGGGTTCTGGGTTGGACTATCGGGTTCATCTATAACAGAATAGTGGGAATCCGAGGTCGGTAAACGGCATTCCGCCAGGATCTGCTTGATTGAATATCGATGGACTATATTTTCATCATTTGCCTGTCTGTATGAGGAAAAATGGTTAGAGACCTTCGTGTGGAGAAAAACTCCGAAATCCAATAATAATAAATTATGAAAATCCTGATCACGAAGGCAAACAGTTTTGTGGGAAGCCATCTGGCTAAAATCTTTCTGAAAGTGGGCTATCAAGTAGGACGTTTTATTCGACCGCCCAAACATACTTCTGCTCTTGAATAACTTTTGATGGTGTTCACAAAAGAAGACCTTTCCTCTTCTGTCTCAGTTGAACGAGCCATTCATCGTCACCATCCGGTCTACCATTCAGTTGCTAGGACATCCAGGCACAATCCCCCTCCAAAAGAAGTCATAGCCCAGAATTGTGGGGTAACAAGGCACGTCAAGGCGCGAGAAATCCTCCTGCGGCTGCATCGGGTCTTTCTTTTATAACAACGGAGGGCTGGTTCATTTTTAGGTAAATTTGTCGGTCTAAGGCTGGAAAACCTATGGGTAGAAACACCAACTCACTGTTCGGAGAGTCCGCCAGCATCTTGGCGCGAGGGTCGAGGTCGGGGATAGCGAGAGGAAAAATGTCAGATCTAAAGTCTCTACACCCAAATTTTTTAAGCATGGAAGCGACATCATGATAACCGAAGGGAAACGCTACTGGGAGTCCATTGCCGACGAATGGATAACAACCCGCCCTGATCAGCTTTGGCGAAAACACAGCGATTCGATCAACCAATCCCTTCTCTTCCGTTGGCTTCCCGAACCACCCGTAGATCGATTGTTAAAGACTGACATGTTTGACGAATTGGTGGGAGAGGGACTTACGCCCTTCCTGCAGGCACGCGCTCATAGCATCATTGGGATGGATGTGTCATTCGGGAATGCCCATGTAGCCTGTGGTGGTCGGACAAGCGTTCGGGGAATTTGTGCGGATGTCCGTGATCTCCCCTTTGGAAACGGGTCGTTCGATGTAGTGGTGTCAAATTCTACGCTGGACCATTTCCGAAATTTAGATGAAATGATGGTGAGTCTGCGGGAATTGCACCGGGTGCTTCGCAAAGACGGGCAGCTAATTCTGACATTGGATAATCTTGCAAATCCCATTATCGCGGCGCGTAACGTTCTTCCGTTCAAACTATTAAACCGGTTGGGTATCCTTCCCTACTATGTTGGTGCCACCTGCGGTCCCTGGCGCTTACAGAAGGTGCTGCGAGAGGTGGGCTTCGACGTGAGGGATGTTACAGCGGTACTCCACTGCCCGCGTATTCTTGCCGTGCTCGGTGCCAAAATCTTATGCTCCTGGGCGAACGGCCCTGTACAACAACGATTTTTGCGTTGTCTCCAGGGATTCGAAATCATGTCGCGCTGGCCCACGCGGTATGTGACAGGGAACTTTATTGCTGTCAGAGCTGAGAAGAAATAAAGCCATCCGAGCGGGGCGTACAAGAATTAAAGGATTTTTCTATAGGATGTTTGGGAGTAGGGTCGTAACCGCGAACTTGGTTGGTCAACGAGGACATTTTATTGCGCACACGTTTTGTTGAATGAAAAAAGATGTAAGAGAAGAGACGCCGCACTAGAACGAATGATGTTGTTCGACGGATTGAAAACTTTTCGGTTGATTCGCCAATCTCTGGCTTCCAGCCGCTGGAGGCTTGAGGATCTACGGAAGGTCCAAGAAGAGCGGTTTCGGATGCTCCTTATTCATGCCTATCATAACGTTCCGCTCTATCGAGAGCTTTACGAGGAGGCGGGGTATAATCCAGAGGAATTCCGTTCGTTGGATGATATAGGCAAAATCCCTATTCTTCAAAAGAATCGTCTCAAGCAAGCAAGTCCTGAAGAAATTGTTGCACAGGGGATTGATCCACACCGATGTGGAGTCGTTGAAACGAGCGGTTCGACAGGAACTCCCTTGCGTATCTTTCTTGGAGCCATAGATCAGCAGTGGCAGCGGGTGGTTGCCTGGCGCATTCTTTTCGAGCATGGTTTCCGCTGGACTGACCGAACGCTTGAAATTCGCATGACTTTTGGTCGGCAGTTTTTCGTCCAACGGCTTGGTATCGCTCCTAAAGAGTGGTGTTCGATTCTGGACCCACCCGAGTTCTGGGCGCAACGCATGGTTGCGACGAGGCCGGACGTGATCGTTGCAGGGGCGGGTACGCTCCATGCCTTGGCGGAAACTGTCCAAACCCTGGGGCTCAGTCTGCCCGCGCCCCGACTCATCATCTCCGATAGTGAAACCCTCTCGCCGGCCACGCGTCAACTGGTCCGGCGTGTGCTGGGAACGGATCCTGTCGATGTGTACGGGTTGGTTGAGCTTTCGAATTTCGCGTGGGAGTGCGAGCGCCGTTCTGGATTTCACGTAAGCGCTGATAGCCACATTGTGGAGGTTCCTGCTGCTTCAGGGGAACCTGGCCCAATCATCACCACAGCATTAGGCATGTGGACCATGCCGATGATTCGCTATGAAACAGGAGATCTGGCCGAGGTTGAGACCACACCATGTCCGTGTGGGCGCACTCTTCCCCTTCTGAGACGAATCTATGGACGCAGGGTAGATTCAGTGGCTTTGCAAGATGGCCGGCGCATCTTCTGGCCATTTTTTCACGAGGTCCTGGGGCGGTATGACGAGTTACACCAGTGGAGGATTTTGCAAGATACGTTGAACGAAGTCCGGCTCCAAATCGTTGTGACCAAAAACGCTCAAGGTCTTCTTTCGAGGATAGAATCGGATCTTCAAGCTGTCTTGCCTGATGAAATCCATCTGCGGGTTGAGCGAGTCGAAAGGATCTCACTTAAGCCGGGAGAGAAGACCAGGATGATCATCTCGAAGGTCGGGACTGCAATTGAGCAG
>JBDSHB010000147.1:0-2992 GCA_039918695.1 Nitrospirales bacterium
TGCCATATTGCCTGTCGCATTTCATTCTAGGATGAAGCTGGTTGAAGCCGAGACTAAGATCATTAAGATCACTGAGGCCCCTGGTTTTGAGATTTACTGCTACAAAGTGATGGCTACTCTCAAATCGTATAACTCGGAAGGGAGTCTCATTTGGAGCAACTGAAATCGGAAGGGTTTATTTTTCATGATAACATTTTAGCCAAATATGAGGGTTTGTTCCCAGATAACAAGGCAATATTGACCGACAGTTAGAAGCTACTCTTCTCTTCGGCTCAGCTTGCCGCAAATCGCAGGTGATAGTGCACTCAAGACGGAGCACAGATGTAAGTTTTCCCGGGCCCTCAAACGCGTTCTATTGTATGTTCGGTATATTGGGTCTTCCAAACTTAAGCGCTTTGCCATCCGGAAAACCCTACCCACCCCCAAACGGTTGTTCAGGATTCCCAACCTCCTAAACCCTAAGTTGGAGGTTTCGCTCAGGCTGATATTTGAAGAAGGCGCACTATTTTGTTTTGATACCAGGTTTAGTCTCAGGACGGATGAAGTGGCGTCATCCTTTGCCAGGTGTATAAGCGTCGGCGGTAAATTTTTAGGATGAATAAAATGATGGAGGCTTTTGGGTGGGGACGACGGCGGAATGGGTTTGCGCAGTGGCTGCTTGGATATCTTTGACGTATCGAGTTAACGATTCATGGATGACAGGAAAGGCTAGATGCTCCCAGGGGATGTCGGCTAAGGTGACTAGTTGGACATCGAGGCTTTCCGGGCCGGGTTTAAAGTTCAGGTTTTGTAGATGTGCCCGGTAGACCACGTAGACCTGAGAAACATGTGGAAGGCTAAAAATACCCAATAAGCTATGAATGTTGATTTCCGCGTGCGCTTCCTCCAGGGTTTCCCGGGCTGCCGCCTCTTCGGTGCTCTCCCCTAATTCCATAAATCCAGCCGGAAAGGTCCAGAGCCCTAATCGTGGCTCGATGGCCCGTCGGCATAAGAGAATTTTATCTTCCCACTCGGGAATACTGCCCGCCACGATTTTGGGGTTTTCATAGTGGATGATATGGCAGGATGGACAGACGGCTCTGAGAAGCGTTTCGCCTGAAGGAATTTTTTCTTCAACGACGGATCCGCATTGAGCACAGTATTTGATGTTGTTGGGCAAGGTGGTAGATCTGAATTTAGATGTACAGGTTGTGGAGCGAGATCCTTGAGCGTGGTTCACGATCTGAAAGACCTGGGTTGTGTGGGTCTTTCTTTATCATACTCTGTCTCGCCTGTAATTCAATGTCGTGTTTGAGAATGAACTCTTTCCTTTATGGGGAGCATATCCCAGTCACGTTTTGAAGGGAAGGGGCTCATTTGCCAGCCTGGATTGTGAATCCTCGTATGCCTTTGGTAAGGTTGGCATCTGCATGTGTCTTCTTGCAACCCTGACAAATCCTGGATCGCGTAAGAACTGATTGGAGCGAATGGCATGAGTACGAATGATCGGCAAATTATTTTTTCTTTGGTGGGTGTGGGACGTATTCATCCCCCGAAAAAACAGGTCCTGAAGGATATCTACCTCTCATTTTTTTACGGGGCCAAAATCGGGGTTTTGGGATTGAATGGATCGGGAAAGAGTACGCTTCTCAGGATTATTGCCGGCCTGGATACCAATTATATCGGGAACATTACCTTCTCGAAGGGATTTTCCATAGGCCTTTTTGAGCAGGAGCCGTATTTGGAGCCTGGAAAAACAGTGAAGGAAGTCGTTGAAGAAGGGCGGGCCGAGGTTGCCAAGCTGCTCCGAGATTACGAAGAGATCAGTCATGCCTTTTCTGGAGATGTGAGTCCTGAAGAGATGGAAAAGTTACTTGAGCGGCAGGGGAGACTGCAAGAGCAAATCGAGGCGGTCAATGGGTGGGAATTGGAGCATCAATTGGAGATCGCCATGGATGCCCTCCGCTGTCCACCACCGGATACTAACGTTGACCTCTTGTCCGGCGGCGAACGTCGGAGGGTGGCTTTGTGTCGATTGCTGATCCAGGAACCCGATATCTTGCTGCTTGACGAGCCTACAAATCATTTAGATGCGGAGACGGTGGGGTGGTTGGAGCAGCACCTTCAGGAATATAAGGGCACTGTAATTGCGGTGACCCATGACCGGTATTTTTTAGATAATGTCGCTGGTTGGATTTTGGAGTTGGACCGTGGGCAAGGTATTCCTTTCCAGGGCAACTATACTTCATGGTTAGAGCAGAAACAGGCAAGACTGGCGCAAGAAGAAAAGTCCGAGTCGAAACGACAGAAAACCCTGGAGCGGGAACTGGAATGGATTCGCATGTCTCCCAAAGGCCGTCAGGCTAAGGGAAAAGCCCGCGTGACGAAGTATGAACAATTAGTGAGTGAAGAGCAGAGCCAACAAACTGACGATTTGGAGATTTATATTCCTTCTGGCCCACGTCTTGGCGATGTCGTGGTGGAAGCCTCCAACCTGTCAAAGAGCTATGGGGATTGTCTGCTGTTTGATACTCTCTCGTTTTCTTTGCCCAAAGGCGGTATCGTTGGTGTGATTGGGCCAAATGGGGCGGGAAAGTCCACTCTGTTTAAAATTATTGCGGGGTTAACTAAGCCGGATACGGGCGATCTCATTTTGGGTGAAACGGTTACCCTGGGCTATGTCGATCAGAATCGCGAGATTGATGGCAATCTGAACGTCTGGGAATGTATTTCTGATGGAAAGGAAACTGTCGTATTAGGAAAAATGGAAGTGAATTCGCGTGGCTATGTGTCACGGTTTAATTTTTCCGGGTCTGATCAACAAAAAATGGTGAAGGATTTATCCGGTGGAGAACGCAACCGGGTGCACTTAGCCCGCACGCTGAAAGAGGGTGCGAACCTGTTGTTGCTGGATGAGCCGACAAACGATCTGGATGTCAACACGCTGCGGGCTTTAGAAGAGGGCTTGAATCATTTCGGGGGGTGTGCGGTGATCAGCAGTCATGACCGGTGG
>JBDSHB010000148.1:0-3020 GCA_039918695.1 Nitrospirales bacterium
TTATATGCGTCCAGTCTGTTAGCAGGCACCACCGACGTCGATGCCATCACCCTGTCGGTTATACGGTTACAGCAGGATGGACTCCTGGCCTGGACAGCCGCCACGGCCGTCACTCTTGCTGCCATGACGAATACCGTTGTGAAGATTCTGTTAGCAGGATGGTTTGGAGGAAAACCGCTCATGAAATATGTGGCGCCGGGGATGGTGGCCATTTTGGCAACCGGCAGCCTCATCCTGATCGTCTTTGGCTTCACGCACCTTTAATTGTTTGAATTGGTAAAAATTGTTGATGCACCCTCAGCCGAACGATCGCATGCAGACGATCCTCAAAGTTCTCGTTGGGTCTCATGCCCATGGGTTAGCCTCCGACGAGAGCGACCGGGATTATCGTCGGGTCTATGTCATCCCGACGGAGGAGATGTTTCAGTTGGGATTTAAATATCCCGCCTCGCAGTGGACCAAAGGTGATGGCGATGAAACGGCTTGGGAGGTCGGACAATTTCTGCTGCTGGGGACACAGGGCCATCCGCTTATTCTGGAGACGTTGGTGGCCCCGGTCATCACAGCCGATGCCTGGGGAGAACAACTGCGCTTGCTGTTTCCTGCCCTTTGGTCGCCTCAAAAAGCCTTTGAGGCCTTTACCAACTATGCCAATAATCAACGCACCAAGTTGCTGGATAAGAAAGATGGACGTCCGGCAAAGTATGCCGCCGTCTATATCCGGGTTCTCTACAACCTCTGTGAATTGCTCGAGTCAGGAAGTTTCCACATCCGCATTGCGGACACGTCGGCAGGAGAACGGCTGACTCGCATCAAAAATGGACAATACCGATTAGGAGAAGTGATGGAGTGGGGAGAAGATCTTACAGCGCAGGCATGGCACTTAATTCCTGGATGCCGGGATCAAAAAGATCTGCCACGCATCAATGACTTCCTGTTGGCCATTCGCCGCGGGTTTCTTTCCCCTTGAGTCCCTCTGCAACAACAACATCACATAAACACGGGATGATGGCGCCAACATTGAGCTCTGCGGTTTTCTGGAACAAACTCCTCATTGAGAAATTTCATCGTCGAATTCCTTTGGCTCCCACGAATCGCCTTCACTATTTAATGTACCAACGATTAGTATTCATGTTGCTCAAGGACGACTATAGAATGCCTTTCAGAAAAGTTGTCTCTTGTCTTCTTTTGGGGAAAAAGGCTAGCTTTACAGTTATGAGGCATCATGTTGTTCTCCATGAGCCTGGACCATTCTTAAATTAGTCAAGGATTTTCATTTATGCCATCCGCACAACAAGATTTTTACGACATACTGGGGGTTAAAAAAACCGTCGAGGCCAAAGAGCTCAAAAAAGCCTATCGTCGGCTGGCACGCCAGTATCATCCGGATTTACATCCCGGCGAAAAAAAGACGGAAATGGAAAAGAAATTCAAAGAGCTGAATGAAGCCTATGAAGTCTTAGGGGATGAGGAAAATAGAAAAAAATACGATCAATACGGCATGAACTGGAAGGAAGCCGAAGCCTATGAACGCGCACGCCAACAGGGCGGAGGATCGTATCCAGGGGGAGGACCCGGCGGATATACCCAGGGAGGCGGTGATTTCAATGACATATTTGAATCCATGTTCCGCCAGGGGGCTCAACGGGAAGGGGCCAGCTTTCGCGGCTTCGCCATGGCGGGAGCCGACCTGGAAGCCAATCTGCCGATCTCACTACGAGAAGCCTTCACGGGTACACGCCGGGCCTTAAACCTTCCTGATGCCAGCGGAATTCCTCGTCCGATCGAAGTCCGCATTCCGGCCGGAGTGCGAGATGGGGAACGACTTCGCGTAAAAGGGAAGGGGGCGCCGGGTCGTGGCGGAGGACCAACGGGGGATTTATTATTTCATGTCCAGATTGCCCCTCATCCCGTGTTTCAACGCAAAGATTCAGATATTGTGGTGACTCTCCCTCTTTGGCCGTGGGAAGCCGTATTGGGCACCGACATGCCGGTACCCACATTATCCGGCACGGTCCGCCTGAAAATTCCGGCCGGAAGCCAATCCCAACAACGGATGCGATTAAAGGGCAAGGGACTGCCCAAACGAACCGGAGGGCATGGGGATCAGTTTGTGGTTCTTGACATCGTCACCCCTGAGACTCCTTCGCCCGATGAACAACTGCTCTATGAGCAATTAGCTAAATTTGATCATCCCGATCCCCGTTCAACCCTTCTTCGGGAGGCCACCAATGACTGAAGAACCACAACCCACGCTGGAACAGGTTACCGCCGAAATTATTACCTCTGGGAGCATCCGCCGGGAAGAAGTGTGTGCCCGATTAGGAATCGGCGAAGACGTGTTGGAGGTCTGTCTGAGATGGGAAATCATTCAACCACCGGAACCCGACCCGCACGGAGCAGTGTTTTTTCCGGAAGACGCGCTTAACCGGTTGGGTCGTGGCCTCCGGTTACATCGAGACTTAGGGATTAACTGGCCAGGAGTCAGCGTGGCCTTGGAATTGTTGGACCGCATCGAGGAACTGGAACAACAGATCCACAGTCTTTCAAACGAATAAATTCAAGACATTCCCCTATCCCCAAGAACAACTTTCGAGAACGACTCACCAAGCCCTTCCTCCATACCTGCCGACCGGAAAACTATCAGGCCTTTCTCCCTGTCTTCTTTGCAGATGTCAAACATAAACATTAAGCGATAGCCTCACTCATCGGTGGGGTCTATCATTTTCGATCAAATCGGAAATTGAACAGGATTCCTCCACCTTTCCCTCTGTGGAGGTTTTATCAGGATAGTGCAAAATCCCTACTCGGCCTGCCTCCCGTCAATTCCAAAACTTCACCGGACCCCTTTGCAAACACACTTACGATTTTGAACCTCCGTCTTTTGAGGCATGTTTATTTCAGACTGACTCCAGCTATAAATTTCCATCACGAAGGCACCCCATTTATTATGGAGGCAAAAGGACACATAACCAGGAAGAATTGAAGTTAATTGGAATCACGATAACACCAGAAAAAGG
>JBDSHB010000149.1:0-4063 GCA_039918695.1 Nitrospirales bacterium
CTGATGCCATCCGGTCTATGCTCTGGAATAGACACTTCGTACCCGCGCTCTTGCAAATAGCCGGTAGGATTCCTACGAAATTTTTCGTCAGGTGTAATGCTCATATTTATGGCAAATTCATTCTCGGAGCAAGTAGAAGAGACCTAACGGACATCGGCTTTGCGTGACAGAAAGTCAGCTAATTCTGCCGCATGCTTTTCGGTCTGTGCCAGAATTTGCACGACCAGCAGCCAGGTCACGGGATCCGTAGCCTGGATTTTCCGAGCCAGGACTGAATAGCGTTCAATCTGCTGGCGTTCCAGGGTCAGATCTTGCCCGATCATTTCCGCCATGGTGCTCCCCTGTCTGGGTTCCACACCGGCCTGTCGTGCCTTTTCAGCAATTTCTTCCGGATCGAAAATCGGAACGCCGCCTATCTGTTGAATGCGTTCAGCCAACAAATCCGCATGCTCCAATTCTTGATTGGCATGGGCATTAAATTCCGCTTTAAATCCAGGGGAAAACAAAGATACAGCCATATAGGCATGCTGTTTATATTGAAGATAGCTGGCAATTTCGGTTGATCGCAGTTCATTGAGCTCTTTAATCACTTGCTTGGCATCGGCCTTATATTCTTTTGTCACAGCCCCAAGCTCAATACTCTCCTGGAGTTGCTTTGGGGAAGAATGTTTGGATCTTTTCTTCTTTTTCAATTCTTTAGCCTCCTCTCACAATGAAATTCGTCAGCACGTGGAGTTCCAAGCTCATTTAATAATTTCATTGAGATCTATCCATTTCCCTGCTCCACAACTAAGCTGGGGGTCTTCGCCCTGTGATAAAACTGAACACGAATATAATCAAAAACACTACAAATAGAATCCAGGCGATATTGGTCGCTGTTCCAGCGACGCCGGACAATCCGACCACTCCGGCAATAAGCGCAATAACTAAAAACGTAATGGCCCAACTTAACATGATGAATCCTCCTTTTTATATTTTTTCTTCATACTTAAAAGTGTCGGAAATAATTTTTCTATTGACCTACTATTCTAAGAAGTTTTGTCTCTTTGAGGATATGAAAACAGACTGCCATGCATTTTAATTTTTCGTTCTTCCCTTGACTTTTTGATATTTCAACACTTTATTTTGTGCGTTGAGTTCGATCTGAAGGATGTCACCAGGTCTCAATTCAACATCCCCCTTGACATTGTCCAAATTGAGATAACGTGGGGAAATTTCCCCGGCCTCTCCCGCACTAACCCGTACCGTATTAGCGTTTACCTCTTCGACCGTTCCTGTAATTATTCGATGTCCCTTCGGTATCTGCATGCCGTGATCCGGGACGTTGTCAGCGGAACCCTGGATGGCCTGGGTGCCCACGGCATCATTGGCCAACGAAAAATTGGGAATCATTAATACGATGCCAACCAACAAGGCATAAAATAGGCCTTGCCCTCCAGCGTTAATTGGACGATTCCTGAGCATAGTCCCTCCTCTCGCTATCATCGCCTCTCTAGGCTGTTGTCTTTCTTACACTCTTATTCCTGACCATCTACTTTTTCCCACCGCAGCAGGAATGCCCACATTGGCATTGTCCAGCTTTGGCAGAATCAGAAGAACGACAGCTGTCTGAACAAAACTCTTTTCCCGGCGAAGCCTCGCAAGAACATGAAGGATGAGCACATTGTTTGGCATTTGCAGTAGGCATAGTCCCTCCTTCTCAAATTTGAATAACAGGTGAAATTTCCTTTTCTACCATTCAACTAATTTTTACTTGGGCATGAGATCTCTTGCAATGGACAAAATACAGTCTACATATTTAGATTTGGCGAACCTTTCTTGGTTGGGTGCGCCAGATCAGAATGACTCTACGACTCATCGCATTTACCCTATATGAATGTCCGGGCCATTATTTGGCAGAATCCTGAATATTTTCGCCAGCCTGTTCAAGCTGTTCCCCGGCTTTCTCCGTTGTTTCGTCTACACTTTTCCCCGCTTTTTCCGCAGGACCTTCCTGCTCGCATCCGATCATGAAAAATAGCGATCCTAAAAAACACAACATCAGCATGATAATTTTTGAACTAGATATCATTAAGAGTTTCCTTTCTGAAATTTTTTCAAATGGCCTATTGATGGACGAACTGGTTTTCAGAATGAACAATAAAACCCCTTTCTTGCCGAATAAATACCTTCCAAGCTATTCCCAATCGTGGGGTTTACCATAAAAATCATACATACGGACTTCATATTCTCTATTGATGGGTTTGTTCGGGTCATACTCAGGACTTCCCTCGATCGTTTCCCGAGTCATGGCAACATCAACCGTTTGTTTATTCCAATCCACAGAATTGACCCACTTGTAAGATATAAGAACCTTTTTCCCTGGCAACCAATTATGAGTATCGACAACCAAATATCGAATGGCCCATGTTGTATCCTCCACGATAAAGTCATTCACATGGCCGATCTCTCCGTCCTGGGCTCCGATGTAATACCCTTGAACCTCATTGGCGGACCGCAAATGTGGATTTCCATCCAATTTGGCAGACGATTTCATTCCGTCCTTGAGGGAAAGTTCACTGGCTTCTCCCCCAGGGACACTCATCGGTGTGAACCCGGCAGGCTGGATGAAAATATCCTCGTCCCAGTATTCTCTCCATTTGAAAAACAGTCGTAATTCTTTTTCTTTTTGGAGGGAAAATGGCAGGTCGGATTCTATTCCAGGGCTATCTTCGATTTCTGCGGACGTCAGCTTCACGGGAAAGACTTTATCTTCCCCATCAGACCGTTCCAGGGTTTCTTGCGCGATAAGCACATTTCTTCCCGGAAGCCAATTTCCTGTATCCGCCACGAGATAACGGATTTTCCACAACCGGTCGTCAAAATAAAAATCATCCACGCTCCCGAGGTCCTTATCGATGGCTCGCAATTGATAGCCTCGCATTTCCAATAACGTTTTCAACATAATCTTCCTTTTAAGTTAATGTTTTTTAGAAATGGATCAGTTATCTGATTTCAATAACGCATAAGTTGTTTTCCATATAATCTTCATTAACCACTTTCTGAGGTTTGCAAGACAATGTACAAAATTTTTATCGCCCTCCTTGAAAAGTCAAAAAACTGACTCAGAACGAGTATCAACAGTAATTTAATGGCCTGTGTGATAAAGGAGGGGGAAGCTACCGGTTAATTACTCAGACTTTACAGACAAGCCATGCCTGGAAATTCGGAAGGTTTTATCGACGAGGGAATGAGCCGGACGGCTTGAAGGAGCCCAATCAACGGTCCGTGAGAAGGAGTGAATGACACAGTTAGGGAAGGTTTTTCGACAATTTATCCATCAAAAGGACGCTACGGTTTTCTCCATTACTTAACAAGGACAATATCTGCCGACATCGATCCTCCACGGTCTCCAAATCATTTTTTTCCTGAATGAATTCGCGGCTCCCTCGTTGGAGCATTTCCACATGACGATGGAGAGCTTTACGGTCCTCATTTCGTTTCACCGTTTCGCCAATACGTCCCAGGCCTTCCAACAGACAGATGATAACTGCCACATTTTCTTTTCCATGTTGTCGGATTTGATTAAACGCCGCATTTAACACTCCTTCGAAGGTGACAGAGGGAGCAATAATCCGAAGAACCCCCTCACTGTCATATCGGAAGGGAGAAGGAAAGTTCCGGCGACAAAGCTGGCATAAAATCGCACTGAGGTGATCAATACAATTAATGCACGTGAACGGATCATTTATTCCAGGTGAAAGAGCCCGCACGGCCACTTCAACAAGCTGAAGCACCGAAAACTCAATGTCTTGTTCCTGGGTTCGGTGTGCCCCACAGATCATTTGCTTATTGATAGGTTGGGATACGAAATCTGCCATCGGACCAAGGGCCACGATTTTGGCTAAGCACGCCCCTTTGGTGATAAAATGCCCCGGCCGATAATTAAGGAATATCACTAAATTCTGTTCATGAGCGATTTCCATCAGGGCATCATTTTCAACTGCCTGTAAATACCCATTGATTTCAGCCTTAATTTCCAGACCTTCTCTTTCTATTCTGTCCATTAGTTGGGGAATATTGT
>JBDSHB010000150.1:0-3768 GCA_039918695.1 Nitrospirales bacterium
GCAGGTCCATATCCATGTGACCACAGAAAGCACAAGACTCTTCCTACCCGATATGATAAATCGACGGCAGGGTGCAATTATCAATGTGGCTTCCGTGGCAGGATTTTTCCCAATTCCCTATATGGCAGAATACGCTGCCACCAAAGCCTTTATCATATCCTTCTCGGAAGCCGTGGCGATGGAGGCCAAAGAAAATGAGGTGACCATTCAGGTATGCTGCCCAGGCTATACAGAAACCGATTTCCATAAGACGGCAGGGCACTGCCCACGCCACATGATTTCCCCTCACACTCCCCGCGATGTTGTACAAAAATCATTAAAGGCCCTAAGGTCAGGGCAAACCCTCGTGACTATTGGGTGGCAAGGACTGGCAACTCAATGGATCACTCGATTCATCCCTAAAAAGTGGCTCACGCGTCTTACCATACGATTTGTTCGACCAAAATCCTCCTCTCATTGAAGGCCCGACCTCCCATACTAAAGGAGCACAGCATGTCCCATTTCCATTTTCATTCATTTTCATTCTCACTCAGCCTCTGTCTTGGCTTCCTTTTGGCCTTGGGATGTTCAGGCCCTCACCCAATCCTCTATCCCAACAACCATCTTCAACAAGTTGGTCCCGATCAAGCGGAACAGGACGTTGAGGAATGCCAACAGCTTGCAGAGGATTACGTCCCAGAACATGAAGCCTCCACGGTGGCCGGGAATACTGCCGTTGGAGCCGGAGCAGGAGGTGCCGTCGGTGCAGTCAGTGGGGCCCTTCGAGGAGGAGTGGGTATTGGTGCGGCCATAGGTGCCGCGACAGGTGCGACCGTTGGCCTTATCCGTGGCTTATTCCAAGCCTCACAACCAACACCAGCCCACAAGGCGTTCGTCAACCGCTGCCTTTCAGAACGAGGTTACGATTCGATTGGTTGGGAATAGATCAGGGAAGGAACATGAAGGAAATAGGGTGAGAACACCTCGAGACGCTGTTCGTGTTAGCTATCACCTTGAGCGAATCCAGTATCGAAACTTGGCTCACAGGAGAATCGAGGAATGATTAGAATGAAGAACTTTCTGAACGACGAAGGGCTCGCATCAAGACTGGATCTTGATAAGCCACTTCACTCAAGGCGTCCAACATATGAAGTTCTTTTTCCTTGGCTAGAGCTTTGGCTTTACTGAATTGTCGTGAGTTAAAGCGGGCCACAGATGGCTGGCCATTGACGATCTGACACGCAAGGCCTCCACCATCTTTCAGCGCAAGAGTGCCCCCGTGATCAAACAACGTACGGGTCTCCTCCACGCTAATCCCATGCAGTTCCGCAAAATCATGGAGTCCACTAGTCTCAATCAATCGTCCATCAGGCATAACACATTTTCGTTTAAAATGGGGAGACCAATCTTTTCGGAAATCAATAAATTGAATATCTCCACCACACGAGATACCCGAGTCGACTTTGGTTAAATCGATTCCTAAATTTTTTTGCCGCAACCGATCCTGTAATTCCTGAGGAAGTCCTCGATAAAAAACCCGCTCCATGGCTTCTTCCAACGTCACACCATAACTTTGACGGATGCGCTCGGCCGCAGCATATTGCTCAAGATCCATGACCCACGTGTGTTTCGGACCTTTGCCAAGAGAATCAACACGACAGACAAATGCACCTTTTGTGACCAGCGTACCTTCATGCGGATAGAGATAAATCCCTCCGTCCTGAAGCAGGCCTGTTATGGCTTCAAGAGGAATATCATAACTTTCGGACAGGACTCGTGCATGCATCTCCAGATCTTCCGGTTCCGTCATTCCGCAGACCATTACATTTCCAGGGGGGTTATAATCGGTATAGTTCTCTAGAATGTTATAGAGAACTGGGGGCTTCTCCTTTTTTAATGGACGTTTTTTCACTTTAAACATTCAATACGCTCCTTCACGCTGAGTTTCGTTTTGGCCTTGGACGTCTTAGCTCTCAGGGGAGAGGCAAGATTTGCGCAACACCTTGGCATTCCGATTCCACCCAAACATTCCCCAGTTATCACCATAATCTTTTCCGCGCCCTGTTGCAGATCTCGAAGTCGTAATGGTAGAAGGAATTCGCTCATGACTCAACTCTACCACCCCCCTAATCTTCCTATGCCAAAAAATGCCCTCATTCAGGCTTTCCATCAGCTGGAAGCCTTCAAATGGAATCAGCAAGAAGGCTTTCGGCTCGCCTCAGGGAAAACCAGCCCCTATTATGTTGATTGTCGTATTGTATTGGCTCATCCGAACTCACGTCACCTTGTAGCTCAAATAGCCTATCACCTGCTTAAATCCTTAGATTTCACACTCATTGGCGGACTGGAAATCGGAGCGATTCCCCTGGCCACCTGTATTTCAGATTTTGGCTATAGGGCCGATCCACAGCGGGAATGGCGAACATTCGTCGTGCGCAAACAACCTAAGGATCATGGGTTAGGCAAATTAATTGAAGGCACCATCCGTCCAGGGGATACAGCTTTAGTGGTCGACGATGTCTTAACAACAGGCGGATCATTGGTAAAGGCCGCCGAATCAGCTCGCGCCCAGGGCTTAATTGTGACTCATGGGTTAGTGGTTGTGGATAGATCTGAAGATGAAGGGAAAAGCCATCTGGCCCACATGGGCATTCAATTGCTCCCCCTTCTCACCTTGGAAGATTTAAGACAAACTCCTCCTTCTACCCCGTAAATCCTCAGAATATTCCTCACCACGGGTTGACACCTTAGCCAGGTCTTACGGCCTCAGCGGGTAGGCATTTTATTTTTCAAACACTATCCATTCAAATTGATCAATGATGACCATTTCAACCTCATAACCTTGGCGGTACTCTCCTATTCCGGATGACTCGCTTGACCGTCTCTTCTAACCAACCATACAATTTTGAAACAATCGCTCAACGATTGTCTGGTCAAATTCCTTTTCAAAGAGGACAACGCCATTTCCCTAAACTTCCTCAAACAAGAAAGCCATTCCCAATACTACGGAGGATAACCATGAAACGTTTATTTTTTTCCTTAACAATCGCTCTTCTTTTCTCAGGATGGTGGAACCTCACCATCGTTACGGCTGAGCCCTATCTTTTAACGGTTCAGCAACTCAAAGCAGGACTTGAAAAGCCTTCCCAGTCCAAACAAAAAGGATTTGTGCTCGTCGACGTTCGGAGCCCAGACGAACATATTAGTGGCTTCATTCCCGGAACGGATTTCAATATCGATTTTCGGGAAATGCAAGGACGACACCGAGAACTCAACGCGAAACTGGATCAGCACATCGTGGTGTACTGCCAATCCGGACACCGCAGCAATATTGCTGCCGAAACCTTAATGGGATTGGGCTATCAGCATGTCTATAATGTGGAAGGAAGTATGAATGCCTGGACGGAAGCGGGATATTCTATTGAACACCCCAAGTAATCGATGACGGCCTGCTGAAAATTCCTTAGATTTCCGCCACGGTGGAATAGATGCCGTCAAAGTCCTGGTGCATCTCCCGAAAGGCTTCCAAGAGGAGTGGATCGAAATGTGTCGGCTTTGTCCGGTCGTTCCCGTTTAAAATGATGTCGCATGTCTTCGCATGGGTAAACGCTGGTTTGTACGGTCGTCGGCTCCGTAAAGCATCGTAAAGGTCACACACCATCACAATCCGGCCCGTTATGGGAATCTGTGTTCCTTTCAGACCTCGAGGATATCCACTTCCATCCCAACGTTCATGGTGAGTCAGCGCGACTTCCTTGGCCATCTCTAGCAAGGGAGACGTCGAGCCAT
>JBDSHB010000151.1:0-3816 GCA_039918695.1 Nitrospirales bacterium
TATTATTCTCACGAGTCTTTTGTCGCTTTCTCCACCAGCATGGGCCGCCAAATACGAACTCACTCGAAACAGCATTGAGGAAGCCAAGGAGGTAAATGCCGGAGACATTTCCCTATTCCGCGTAAAACTCGGAGATGCTGAAGCTATCGCCGTCGAAGCCCTCGTGGAAGCAAGGATTTCTGGCGTTCGGGCAGAGCAAGAGGGTACCTTTATTCTTCTGTGGGACAAGGAAAATCCGACTGGTGCAATGGCAGGAGTCCGTATCACGGACGGGAAAGTGGATTTAATTTTTATCAACAATCGATTTGCCCATAAAGTCCGTGGCGTCTTCCGACACATTCTCGGGGCCAAATCCACAAAAGAAATCCGTGACCTGCTGGGACCAGAGGATTTCCCCAATGAAACACTGATGGGCGCCAAACTCTTGTATGAAAAGCAAGGGTTTCTCGTGAATTTCCTTGAACGACAAGTAAATGTTGAATTCTGTCTTGGCTGTCAGGATTTATTTTCAGGATTCTAGGAACCCTGTTGGGGACCGCAGTTTTATCTCACTTCCCAATCTCAATCTGCTTTCAGTTTTTAAGTCATTTCCCGAAAGAGGGATTCGTCCTCCCTCTTCTATTTTCCCAACGTCGTCAGGAATGCAGTTCTTCTAATTTTTCTGTTTAGTTTGATTCCCTTTATGGACGACCGAATTCTTACCACTCATCTCATAGAAGAAGAGCAAAGCCTTGAGGGGACTCTTAGGCCTCAACGCTTAACGGAGTATATCGGGCAGGAGCGGATGAAAGAATCGCTTCGGGTCTGTATTGACGCGGCGACGGGAAGAGGAGAAGCCTTAGACCATGCGATTTTCTATGGGCCTCCTGGATTGGGTAAAACCACCATCGCTCACATCATCGCCAAAGAAATGGGAGGCACTATTCGCTCTACCTCCGGGCTGGTGCTCACCCATGCGGGAGACCTAGCGGCCATTTTGGCTAATCTTCAACCACGAGATGTTCTGTTTATCGATGAAATTCATCGATTGCCCCCGGCAGCCGAAGAAGTCTTATATCCCGCCATGGAGGATTACCAAATCGACCTGGTGATTGGACAGGGCCCCTCACTGCGCACCATGAAATTAGATCTCCCGCCTTTTACGCTCATTGGAGCCACCACACGAGCGGGCTCCCTCACCTCTCCGTTGCGAGAACGCTTTGGACTTGTTTATCGATTGGATTATTATTTACCTGAAGAACTGCAGGTCATCATTGCCCGCTCCGCTAGACTGCTCGGCGTCCACATTGATGATGATGGGGCAGGGGAAATTTCCTGCCGGGCTCGTGGGACTCCCCGTATTGCTAATCGGTTAATCAAACGTGTGCGTGACTTTGCGGAAGTCAAAGCCCAAGGACGCATCACGAAATCGGTCGCACAGGAAGCTTTACAATGGCTAGGAGTCGACCACGCGGGTTTTGATGAAATGGACCGCAAAATACTTTTGACCATAATTAAAAAATTTAAAGGAGGACCGGTTGGCATCGACGCATTGGCCGCAGCGGTCCAAGAAGAAAAATCCACATTAGAAGATGTGTACGAACCTTTTCTGCTTCAATCCGGATATCTGGATCGAACGGCCCGAGGCCGACAAATCACCTCAAAAGCTTTGCAACATTTTGGAGAAAATCCCAATCTCTTTTCGATGGGCATCTGACCAGATCTTCCCTCCTATCTTAAATCTATACGACACTCACTTTTCCTCTCGCACTTTTATAAAAAACATCCGACCCCTCACTGCCCCTCATTTGCTGTATTGACGGCATCCGAAAAATGATCGGTATAGTAGAAGAGACTGAAAAACAGGCCATGAGTCAGATAAAAAGAATCTGTTCTGTCTTATCCATTTACACAACAGTGAGGGGATATCCTAATGAATATACGCGTCTTATCATCCTTTCATTTTTTTTACAGGAAGACCTCCGTATCATTGAAGTATTTATCCCTGAGCTATGTTGTTTTTCTCGCCTTTTTCTGTTCCTTGAGTCTGATAACATCAGCCTCGGCTAATGACCTACATATCGAGTTTGGGGATTCCTGGGTGGAAGATGGCTACATTTTCCATGTCGACATTCAATTACCGCCCTACAATGTTTATTGCACAACATCTGGGAGAGGATACATTGGCTTTAACGTGTATTATGAAGACACGAGAAGCCTGGAAGGAGAGTGGGCCTTTGGTATTGCTCCGTGGCCTGAGGGGCTTGCATATGATTCCAAAGTGGGGTCACATATGACTGCTGTCGCTCCTCAAGTATATTGCACCAGTTTTTCCCCCTGCACAATTGAGAATGTTCAAATCGTAAAGGCTTGGTGCCCACCATTAGAAGGAGAAAGTTTTTATGCACAATAAATCCGCACTCGCCTTTGTCTTCTCAGTACCACCCTGATCTTCCCCCACGATACCGGACACCGAGTTAAGAATTATATAATGATTTGAAACGAGGTGTTACATGAAACGACCACGCAGGAATCACAGTCTGGAATTCAAACGAGAAGCCGTAGCATTGGTAGTGGAACATGGCTACAGTTGTGCGGCCGCTGGACGCAGCCTAGGGGTGAGTGGCGCTTGGCTCGGACGTGGGAAGGGCGAACTGGAAGAGCAGGCGACGGAGGCCTTTCCCGGCAAGGGGAAACGCCCGACCGAACAGCAGCGTATCCATGAGCTCGAATCAGAGAACCGTCGGCTCCGGATGGAGCGAGAAATCCTAAAAAAAGCCACGGCCTTCTTTGCCAAGGAAAACTCATGAGGTATCGATTTGTCGATAAGCATAAGAAGGCCTGGCCAGTCACCCTCATGTGGGGCGTGCTGGACATATCTCGGAGTGGCTATTATGACTGGACAGGGCGTGGCTTGAGCCGGCACGTTCTTTCGAACAGCAAGTTGGATAAGCGGATACGCGAGGTTTTTACTGGTCACCGGCACCGCTATGGCGCGCCACGGATCACCGAGGCCTTACACGATGAGGGCCTCGAGTGCAGCGAGAACCGCATTGCCCGAAGAATGCGCGTACTGGGACTGAAAGCGATTCAGGCGAAGAAATTCAAAATCACAACCGACTCGAATCACGCAAAACCAGTCGCGCCCGATCTGATCAAGCAGGATTTTAACGCGGCGGCGCCCAATCAGAAATGGACCAGCGATATCACCGATGTCTGGACCGAGGAGGGGTGGCTGTATCTCGCCGTGGTGAGGGACTTATACTCACGAGCCATCGTGGGGTGGTCGATGAACCAAAGGATGACGCACCAACTGGTATGTGCGGCCCTGACTATGGCCTTGTTCCGGCGTCGTTTCCCCAAGGCCACGATCATCCACTCTGATCGTGGCCGCCAGTATTGTTCAAAGCCGTATCAGCGATTGCTCAGGATCAACCAGCTGTGCTGCAGCATGGGGCACAAAGCCATCTGCTATGATAATGCCGTCACGGAGAGCTTCTTTCACACGCTAAAAGTCGAACTCGTCCATCGAGAACGATACGTGACTCGAAGCATGGCCAAATCCAGTATCTTTGAGTACATCGAAATGTATTCCAATCGGCAGAGGAAACACTCGGCTATAGGGCATCGGATACCTATGGTATTTGAGAAGACAGCTTAACCCCGTGTCCGATTTTTTGGGGGAGGATCACCCATCTATTTTCATGCAACTTAGGTTCTAACTCCAAGTGCAACAGGGAGTTCATGGCTTTTACTATCAGGTGGATCGTAACCTTTGAGAGTGAACCAGTAGCTGCGGTCTATAGGACTGTCCCCAAGACCATATTCTCTTCCTAT
>JBDSHB010000152.1:0-3986 GCA_039918695.1 Nitrospirales bacterium
CAGCTTATGACGCTTTTCGAAAAAAGCCCGAATTAAATTTCGAGACAAAAGAAGGGTGAGCGCCACCAAGCCCACGCTATCCAGGTACACCAAAAAAAGCACCAGGGCATAGCTGGGGCTCGGAAGAATCGAATCCGGTTGCAGGGGGCCTGATAAGCCATACCGCGCGTAATAGAGGGTGAGGGCCAGACAGGGTAGGAGTAAGACCAGCACAATCCAGACAGGCCTATAATGATGCCGTTTCTGTTTCGATGAAGAACTGTGAGAGGGAATACCCGACTCGATGGACGCAGATGGTGGCCCAGTTCGAGGAAACTTCCGGGATTCAGTGACTGGTTCTGAGAGAAGGTTCACGGCATGTCAGTTGGAGAATAACACCCAAGGGCCAGGCAACTATGATCATTATTGATCAAGAACGGGAACTTCGCAAGGCGCGACCACATACCAACGTTCGATCTGCCTGTCTGCCTAAAGCCGAAATGAGAAGCACTCGACTGGAAGTTTGTGGGAAGGAAGAGGGTTCGCCAGCAATCAGGGAGAAACCATACTGCCCTTACCTGACGTTAAGCTGACATATTTCATCCGCAGGGTATAGAGCATATCTCCTAAGACGGACGCTTCTTCAGACGACAGATTCCCTTTGGTCTTCTCTTCCAGCAAGGATAGGATATCCACAATTTCCTTGGCTTGTGGAAGATTCATGGGAGGTGGGGGCTGTTGAGGATCCAAAGTCTCTCCCATCAGCATGAGGGAAGAGGTTCCGAGAGAAAAGACAAACGATGAAAATGACAATGGAGGATGGGGGGCATGGGAGGATTCCGCCGAAGAAACGGGTTGCGCCGCTGAAGTCTTTGCCTCTGGAGGTGTGGAAGCCTCCGGCTCCGATCGCCCTCGTTTATCCCGAATCACGAAACCTTGTTCTTCCTCGCTCATCCAACACCTCCTCTAGTGGGAAAACAGTAGCACTAACCAATGGGCTCTATCAAGAATCAAGGACTTACACTGAGAAAGAAAACGGGTATAATGCCCTCGCGTCATACTCATATTTTTTGGCAGTTTCATGAATCAACCATCCTCAGAACCTTCTCCCTCCGCTCCTCCGACAAAATGTTTGTCAGATCTACTGACAATCATGTCAAGATTGCGTGGACTAGACGGCTGCCCTTGGGACCGTGAACAAACCAGCCAATCCTTAAAACCCCATCTACTTGAGGAAGTATATGAGGTCCTGGAGGCCATAGATACCGGGAAGCCTTCCGCCCTCAAGGAAGAATTAGGGGACCTCTTACTTCAGATTGTGTTTCATACACAAATTGCCTCAGAACAGAATCAATTTTCATTTGATGATGTGGCCAACGGTTTAGCCGATAAACTCATTCGACGCCACCCCCACGTTTTCCAACAGACCACCGATCCTACTTCTATCACAACAGCCCAAGATGTGAGCCGGCAATGGGATCAACTCAAACAACAAGAACAAGCCACCCAACCGGGACCTCAGTCAGTTTTACAGGGGGTTCCCAAAATTGCTCCAGCGCTCCAGCGGGCCTTTCAAGTTCAAAAACGGGCCTCTCGTGAAGGGTTTGATTGGGAGAGGATTGAGCCGGCTTTGGAAAAATTCCAAGAAGAATTAAATGAATTATATGCGGCCGTTGCGGAAAGTATTCCACGGTCTCCGGAAGGGACTCTTCAGCCACCGAACCTGCCTGTTCAACACACCATCGAAGAAGAGTTAGGCGATGCGTTCTTCGCGCTAGTTAATGTCTCCCGGTTCCTTCGAGTCAATCCTGAAGAGGCATTACGCCGCGCCACCAATAAATTTATCTCCAGGTTTCATTTCGTGGAATCCCAAGCTTCGTTGGAAGGGAAGGAGCTTCGCGACTATACACTTCCGCAGCTCGACAAATGGTGGGACACGGCCAAACACCTGGAGCGTCACGCTCCACAGACTTCCGAAAGCATCAAAGGAGCGAAAACGTGAGCCAAGAGGAAGAAGAAGAACCGACAGAGGGTCGACGAGTAGGCATCCACCCCCTTATCGTGGTGTTTGGCGTCATTTTTGGTTTATGGCTGTTTGTCACGTTGCTCATCCCTAAATCGAAAAATCTACCCAACCAGGGAACCCGGGCGACGCCCGATACTCCGGTAAGCCTCCACACCAGCGTATCGACTGATCTTGTCCCCACCTATGAGGCCACTGGAACCGTGGCAGACATAAAAGCCATCACGATTCTCGTTCCCTCGGCCACCACAGATAGTCAGGTCGTCGCACTGTTGCAATACTTCCAAAAAGCCCGTCGGGAAAAATCGCTAGACACCCTTTTGCCCGCCACCACACCGGGAGACAAACTCGGTGAATTCGCCATTGGCGATATCTATATTTTTTCGGATGTCCAATACGGCGGGACCGAATCAGCCAAGGCCTTAGGCCGAGGGGCTCATGCCCCTGGAGAGTTTTATCCAAGCTCCATTCCGTACGAAGTGGCTATGGAAAATGTCAGAGGCCACTATGCGATTGACCTGTACAATAAAAACTCGCCAGAGCGTGCGTCCCTGGGATTCGGCGAAGACGACACCGGCGTCTATTCAAAACGCTATCAACGCGTCTTCTAACACAGTGATGCGCGAAGAGACGAAGGGTCTCTGACCTCCTCAAGCTTCCCTGACTCTCAGAGGCCTGTCTTATCCTGGATAGACTTCCGCAGGACAGCCTGTTCTGCCTTCATCCACTCATCAAGCAGCGGAAACAGAGAAATGGAGTCATCGGCAAAAGGCCCTATCATCACATCCCGTCGATCAGCCAGCAATCCATCCGCGTCAGCAATCTCAAGTTTTTTATCCGAAATTGCTCGCGAAAGGATTTGATTGATCCGAAGCTGTTGCCCAATCGATCCACCGGCGATGGCCAGGATTGATTTTTTCAAATAGTCCAGTTCCAGTTCAATCGAGACCTTCACTCTGACTCCCTGTGCGGTTGGCCAATCAGGTCGCTGAATGGAATAATCGTAGGAAAAGGCTGGCTCGCGTGGCTCCCGAAATGGACCGATCACATTCAGGACAATTAAATCTGACGGCATAATTCGCATTCCCCAAACGATGAATAATTGGATCTATCCAACAGAAGGTGAAGACACCCGTGATTTAGACGATATTTGAATGAGGGATCCACTCGAATCCCCTTCCAGGGGTCCCGTCCACCCTTGTAATCCATTTTTCAAGAGGTAGACATTGGGATAATTCTGTCGACTCAGAAAATCGCAGGCCAGCCGACTCCGATCACCACCTGCGCAATAGACCAGGACTCTATCGGATTCAATCGGGATTTCCGTCTGATACCGCATTTCTAAATCCTCAACAGGAATGAGTTTGGCTCCCGGAATTCGCTGCTTAGCATATTCCGCATTGGTGCGGACATCCAACACAAAAACATTCGATGAAGGGGAAGGTTGCACCAGCCATTGGGCTGCATCAGCGCCGGAAATCTCGTGATACAGTTGGCCATTTCTAATCAACGTATCGGAGACGCGTTGGCCTCGAGCCAACAGCGCCGTTTGGATGCGTAAAGGTTCTACGGCAGATTCAATCTTTCCAGGAAGTGCGCCCACTTTCTGCTCAAGAGAATATTGCTCACGCTTCAGGCGTAATACCTCTTGATGAAGTCGCCGCACAGACCAGAGCGCGACACTTGCGATACACAGACCGACGACTCCCCCAATGAATTCTAGACTATCCATCTGACCAATTTTCCTCTTTTTCGAAGTGACAAAGATCCTCTTCATTCACGACACAACCATCCTTGGTCATTTGTGGTCCCACCTGCCTTTAAGGTTTCGTACCCTCCAGGGCGAATCTTTCCCAAATTTCTTTGGTGTAAGACATTCTCGCTGTAGGTGGATATGTAAAAAACAGAAAGCCACTGTAGGAGAAAACCGACCAGTGGAATATTGATAACTGGTCGGGGCGAGAGGATTTGAACCTCCGACCCC
>JBDSHB010000153.1:0-7969 GCA_039918695.1 Nitrospirales bacterium
GCCTGAATCTCCTTAACCCGTTCCTTCACGCGTTCAACCACTTGCTGAGCATTGGCGCCTGCCAACATTTGAACCATTCCAATAACCGTTTCCCCCTCACCCATCCGAGTGGCCGCGCCTATCCGCAGGGCGGCGCCTTCTTTGACCTCTCCCAGATCTCTGACGAAAATAGGCACGCCACCGGGTCCATGACTCACGACGATTTGTTCTAAATCGGTAATCGTCGAAGCCATGGCTTCCCCTTTGATGAGATACAGCTCCCGCTCATGTTCAATGTACCCGCCTCCGGCAAGGGCGTTGTTCTGCGCCAGGGCATCAAACACGGCTTTTAAGGTGAGATTGAAGGCCAGGAGCTTACTGGGGTCGACCACCACCTGAAATTGCTTGGTTTCCCCGCCCCAAATATTCACTTCCACCACACCGGGAACGGCACGAAGCCGCCTGCCGATATCCCATTCCAGCAGCGTCCTCAAAAACATCGGACTGTAGCCCTCTCCTCTGAGGGTAAATTGATAAACCTCTCCCAAACCTGTCGATAAGGGGCCCATCATCGGTCGTCCATAAGCGGCGGGAATGCGTTCCGTCGCCAACGCCAGACGCTCGTTGACGAGTTGCCGGACGAAATAGAGATCAAGGTGTTCCTCGAAAATCGCCGTCACGGCCGAAAGTCCATACCGTGAGACCGAACGTACTTCCTGCAATCCCGGTATCCCGCTAAGTGCGGTTTCAATCGGAAACGTGATGAATTGTTCCACCTCAATCGGACCGAGCGCGGGTGAACGGGTGAGGATCTGCACCTGGACAGGAGTGAGATCGGGAACCGCGTCGATGGTGAGATTGGTCAGCGACCAGATTCCGGAGGCCATCACCAGAAGCAGGGTAACGACGGTAAAAAACCGATATCGAAGTGAGAGTGTAAGAAGGCGTTCCATCAACAGAATTCAAGCGCGTGAAAAGGGGAGAAGTAAATGTTCAGTGAATGCTTTTCGCATGTAAATTTTTATTCCTCATTCTTACTCTCCTTGAATCGAGGTTTTCATAATGGCGTTTTTCAGGTCAAAGACCCCTTCGGTGACCACCTGTTCTCCTAACTTCAAACCCCGTTTGACTTCCACAAGTCCGCCGCCTTCCTGGCCGGTCTCGACAATGACGAAATCGTATCCGGTGTCCCGTTGAACGAACACGCCGCGCACGCCATCCAACATTGTTAAGGCCGACAACGGGATGGATAAAGCAGGATTTTGTTGATCGATCAACCGCACTTCCACATATTCATTGGGTTTGAGTCGGCCCTTCGGGTTCTCCACGTCGAATCGCACGCGGATCGTTCGAGTGGTGGCATCCGCGACCGGGGCGATATAGGTGAGTCGGGCGGTGATGGGCTCTCCGCCACGGGGAAGGACCTGGCCCTCATCGCCTTCCTGGAAACGACGGGCTTGTTCGATGGGCAGATTGGCAAACACCCACACGCGACTGGTATCCACAATTTCAAAGAACTCCTCTCCTGCCGCCACGCCCTGGCCCAACACGATGTGTTGGCTCACCACGGTTCCGCTGAGTGGGGCCCGTAGAATATATTTGTGCCCTTCCAGATGACTGCCATGCTCCAGTTGCTGGAGTTCTTGTTCGCTGAGTCCCATGTTCAAAAGCTTTTCCCGAACGTGCTGATAGACGGCCTGGGCTTCAATCTGCTGTCCGCGGTCTTCCAGGAACCGACGTTGAGAAATGATGTTTTCGGCCTGGAGTTGTTTGGTTCGCTTAAAGTTACTGGAGGCCACATACACTTTGGATTTGGCCACCAGGTATTCCTGGACCAATTCATCTAAGCGCATGCTTTCCACGGCCGCGAGCGGCTGATCTTTTTTAACCCGATTCCCTAATTGCACCATAATCTTATCCACCTGCCCGGGGATGCGGGAGGAAACTTTTGCCACATACGCGAGGTCGAGGGCGACGTTGCCAGGGGCCGAGACTGAATGCGGAGTCAGGCGATTTTTGACTTCTTCAATGCGGATACGTTGACGCGCTTGTTCAGGGACATGGTCCACGTGAAATGTTTGCCCAGGAGGGGCAGGGGGTTCGGAAGCGGCTACGTCCGTATTTGGTGGGGTCGCTGCTGGTGGCTGGGGATCGGAGCACCCTAGCGGCAACAGACCCATCAGACAAAGAACAGGGAGCCATCTCCAGTGTGTGCGATTCAGATTTTTCATGAATGGCCTATTTGGACAAGAAATCTTCTACGACAAAATACTATCATGGTGTTCTGGTTAGCGGTGGTTTTTCCCCCGTTGGGAAGGTGATCGTGAATGTGGTGCCATTTCCTACTTGACTCTGTGCATGAATAGTTCCTCCGTGGGCTTCGACAATCTCCTTGACGATCGCCAATCCTAGCCCTGTCCCTCCTGATTGCCGATCCCGTGCCTGGTCGACTCGATAGAATCGCTCAAAGAGATGAGGGAGATGTTGGGAATCAATTCCCGGCCCGGTGTCCTCCACGGATAGACGGATCGACCTATCATGAGACCCGA
Organism: Nitrospirales bacterium; assembly: GCA_039918695.1. Lineage (GTDB taxonomy): Bacteria > Nitrospirota > Nitrospiria > Nitrospirales > UBA8639 > Nitrospira_E. Next base: position 2,529 of record JBDSHB010000153.1, read on the forward strand.
TCCGAACGGTGATCCTTCCGCCTGAAGGCGTGTGCCGGAGCGCATTATCCAGGAGATTGATCAGGGCTTGTTTGAGCTGTGAGGCATCTCCCAGGAAAGGAGGAACAGGTTCAGACTCCGTCTGCAGATGAATACCGCCTTCGTGAGCTAAGACGGACAACTCGCCCACGACTTCTTCGACAAGAGGCGGGAGGTCAAGGGTTTGCAGCACGAGTGGTGGGCGGTCGCCGGCAAATTGAGCCAGGGTAAGGAGAGACTTGGTCATGGCCGTGAGCCGGTCGACTTCAGCCAGGTTGGAAAGAATGGTTTCCCGATACTCCTCGGCTGAGCGTCCTCGTTGCAAGCTAACCTCGAAATTGCCTTTCATCGCGGTTAAGGGGGTTTTCAATTCATGAGCCGCATCGGCGACAAAGCGACGTTGTCCTTTGAATACTTGTTCCAAACGATCCAACATGCAGTTAAAGGTCTGAGCGAGGCGTTGAAATTCCGTGTAGGGGGCGGTGAGCGTTAAACGGGTGGAAAGGGTCTGCCCGGAAATGGTTTCCGCTGTCTGACTCAAGGTCTCTACAGGCGCCAATGCTTCACGAGCCAATCGCCCGCTTCCCCACCAGGCAAACAGGAGTGAAATCGCGGAGGTGCCACAGAGTAACCACGCCAACCACTGAAGAGTTTCCTGAATGTATTGCAAGAACTTTTCCGTTTGTAAAATGAATCGTCCGTGGTCTTCGATGATGAGAGGAATTGAGATACGGCGAATGGGGGAACGGCCTGGATCGTCAATCGTTTCGAAAACGGTTTCTCCCTTGAGGACTTGCGTGATGAGTTGAGATGCCACGGGAAGCCGGTTCTCTGTGCTCTGGCCACTCCAGAGAATACGGCCGGTGTGATCCAGAATGGCGCTGTAGCGGATGGCCTGCTGTAACTCCTCTTCGTCATCGAATTCTTCTAACTCGTCTTCTTCATCCTTCCGGTGAGGAGACACATGAACATGGTCGGTCGCCAGGTCCACGCGGAGACTTTCCTCTTGTGCGAGTGCCACCAGTTCTCCATCGATATGGCGGTGTAAAATTGTGGATAGTCCCAGGTACAGGAGCAGGCTGAAAAGCCCCAAGAGGATCATGATGAAGCCTAGGGCGACACGACGTATTCGAGTACGAAAGGCCTGCATGCGTCAGGCCTCGGAGATCTTTAAGACGTAGCCCGCGCCGCGCACCGTATGGATCAACTGAGGAGAAAAGTCCCGATCCATTTTGCTGCGCAAGGTTTTAATGTGCACATCCACAATGTTGGTGACGGACTCATAGTGAATGTCCCACACATGTTCGGTAATGGCTGTCCGGGTCAATACCCGTCCCGTATTTCTCATGAGATATTCCAGCAGTGAATATTCTTTGTTGGTCAGAACGATGGTCTGGCCAGCCCGACAGACACGGTGGGAAACCGGATCCAGCTCCAGGTCAGCGATCGTGATGCGAGGGTTGGGCTGGGCATTGCCACGGCGGAGCAACGCTCTGAGGCGTGCCAATAATTCGGCAAAGGCAAACGGTTTCGTTAAATAATCATCTGCGCCGATATCCAGACCGGTCACGCGATCTTCAATGGCGTCCCGTGCCGTCAAGAGAAGAATGGGCGTGGCCTGGCGTTTCGCCCGAAGTCGGCGGCAGACGTCAATGCCATGCATCTTGGGGAGCATGATATCCAGAATGATCACGTCATAGGTCGTGTTCTCGGCCATGGCTAATCCCATCTCACCGTCCGTAGCGAGATCCACAGCATATTGCTCCTCACGCAAACCTTTCACAATAAACCCGGACACACTTGAATCATCTTCCACTAAAAGGATACGCATCTGTCTCCCACTGAAAATTACAATCGTTAGGGTCGGGTATACTCCGACACACTGAGTCCAGCTTGGTGCGTATGGGCACCCCCTGCTCCTTGCTGGTAGAGCAAATCTCCGCCATAGTGACCCATGGTGCTTAGTGTGCCTAATCCGATCGCCGCAATCAAAAAATACTGGACTAATCTCTTCCGCATAAATTGGTTTCGTCACACCAGGCGACCCAAGAGGAGGACGCCAAACATATCCAAGGTCACGAAGGCGAGCGTCTCGTGCGGCTCAATCATCGATTCCGCAATCTCCGCCTTTTCACCAGCCTCCTGCGGCATCAAATAGCACACTGGTGAAGAGCAAGGCGATGGGAAAATCCACGAACATGGGGTGTAACCGCAGCTCCAGCATGTTTATTCCTGTGTGTCGTCAGGGTGGGGAGACGAGAGAAGGCCCCATACCCTCTTGCGCATGGGGCCTTGCTGTTCCCTTAGGAATTTTCAGAATCCTTATGAGAGCCGCCCTTCTCGTGCGCATCCTGGTCTTCGAGTTCAGAACTCAGGATTTTTCCGGATTGGGCGTCAATCTCAACCTCCCTGATCTCTCCGGTCGCGTTGACGATTTCGACCTCATAGATCACCTTCCCGTCTTCACTTTCCAGTTCGGCTTCAAGCACCTTCCCTGGAAATTGAGTCGTCGCGGTTTTAATGGCTTCTTCCATGGTGACCGAAGTGGGCAGGCTGGCCACGGCGACCTTTTCTCTGCCGTCATCACTCATGGCCAATCCAACGGAAGTCAACAACAACGCTGAGGCGCCCAATAGACTGAATGTGTGGATCCGCTTCATGATACATCCTCCCTGGTAGAAAATTGATGGAATTAATTGGCTGTTCATGAATACAGAATAGACCATCTACATGAAGGAGCTATGAAGCGGACATGAAAGATTCTTCATCTAGACAGAATAACATGAGCCAGCATAGGCCCTTGTCGGTGCACCAGGAAAGGCGGAAAGTAGCTATTGGGATGGGAAAATGCGTTGTCGGTCGGATCCGAAAGGGCGCGCAAATATGGCGGCAAAGAAAAACCGGTCTAGACGTTGAACTTGAAGTGGCACACATCGCCGTCTTTGACGACGTATTCTTTGCCTTCCGAGCGGATCAGGCCCTTCTCGCGCAGGGCGGCTTCCGATTTGTAGGTGTCGATGTCCGCGAAGGCGTAAATGTCGGCCTTGATAAAGCCCTTCTCGAAGTCGGTGTGGATGACGCCGGCGGCCTGTGGCGCCTTGGCTCCGATGGGAATGGTCCAGGCCCGGACCTCCTGCACTCCTGAGGTGAGGAACGAGCAGAGCCCGAGTGTTTTATAAGCGACGACGACGACCTTCTCCAAGCCGCTCTGCTCCATGCCCAAATCTTTCATGAAAATTTCGCGGTCTTCGCCGGAGAGTTGAGCGATTTCGCTTTCGAGTTTGCCACAGATCACGACCGATTCCGATCCGCGCTCCTTCGCGAATGCCTGAAAATCCGCAAGGATGGCCGGTTCCGGATTCTCATCGGTATTCCCGACATAGAGCATGGGCAGTGTGGTGAGGAGGAAAAAATTCTTGAGAACTTCCGGCTCGAGGCCCAGCGCGCGCGCCGGCTTACCCGCTTCAAGGCCGTTCTTCAGAATATCGAGCACCACAAGTGCCTCTTTCGAAGCCTTATCTCCGGACCTCGCCTTGGCCGTGACCTTGTCGTACTGTTTGGTGAGACTGTCCAGGTCCGCGAGCATTAATTCGGTTTCAATCACCTCGATATCACGCCGATGGTCCACGCCGCCCATGGTATGCACTACATCGGGATCCTGAAAAAGACGCACCATGTGAAGGATGGCGTCGACTTCCCGGATATTCGCGAGAAATTTATTACCGAGCCCTTCGCCCTGGGAGGCGCCTTTCACCAGACCGGCGATATCGACGAAACGGCAGGAAGTTGGCACGGTTTTCTTGGGTTTGACCAACTCGGTCAGGCGCGCAAGACGCGCGTCCGGAACGGCCACGACGCCGACATTCGGCTCAATTGTCGTAAATGGATAGTTCGATGCGGCCGCGTTTCCAGAGGTCAACGCGTTAAAAATCGTGGATTTGCCGACGTTGGGTAGACCGACGATGCCAATTTCCATAGAAGACGCAACGTAGCAAATCAGTACCCTGCCGGTCCTTGAGCCAAAAGGCCTATATGTGCCGATCCTATACAGGCTGGTCTTAACCCTTACCAAGGAAATCGTAAAAACTTTTCCCTCAGGTTTTTGTGTCGATGTCATGAAAGAAGAGGGTAGGCATTTTTTGCCGCGTTGTCATAGTCGAGGGTGGCTGGTAGCGTAAATTCAAGTCCCTCGCAACCCATGACCGAATACGAAACCTTCCCGGAAAATTGAATATCCCTGAACGAAAATTGCGCAAATGAAATTTCGTTCCCCAACTCGAATTTTCAACAATGACCGTTGAGATGGCCGGCGAAAATGTTTGGGTTCTGACGATATCCAACATGGCCATTCCAGTAAGAAGCGTAGCGAGCGGGCGAGATCCCGTCCACCGCGCTTTTTCTTTTTGCTGGGAAGTGGGAATGAATTCCCGTCGAGGGGTATCGGTTCAACATGCAAACGGTAGTTAGCGTGAGGGAGAACAAACTGTGAGACAAATTGCCGGACGATTACTGTGGTGCATGATGGTGGTTTTGATGATGGGAGCCACGGTGCTCAGTGTCGGTCAGGCTCAAACCACCGAGCGGGTGAGTCTCGATTTGGATGGTGGAGTCCCCGATAACGCCAGTTACCTACCTGTCCTCAGTGCCGATGGGCTCTATGTGGCCTTTTCGTCCTCGGCCAGCAATCTTGTTGTGGGCGATGGAAATGAGACCACAGACATCTTTGTGTATGACCGACAGGCGAAGACCACAACACGGGTGAGTGTGGATTTAGGGGGAGGAGACCCTGATGGGCACAGTAGTTCTCCTGCTATCAGCGCCGATGGCCGGTTTGTGGCCTTTTCGTCTCTGGCTACGGATCTGGTGCCAGGGGATAGTAATGAAAAATCGGATATTTTTGTCTATGACCGGCAGGCGGGGACCACAACCAGGGTAAGCGTGAATCTACAGAGTGGAGACCCCGATGAGGTCAGTTACCGGCCTGCTCTCAGTGCCGATGGGCGTTTTGTGGCCTTTGAGTCAGACGCCACAAATCTGGTGACAGGGGATGGAAATGGGACGAGGGACATCTTTGTGTATGACCGGGAAAGGGAGACGACGACCCGGCTGAGTGGGGATCGACAAGGGGGGGATGCCAATGAGGGAAGTTATAATCCTATCCTTAGCGCCGATGGACGCTATGTGGCCTTTGAATCCTTGGCCGGCAATCTGGTGGCGGGAGATGCGAATGGGACTTTGGATATCTTTGTGTATGATCGGCAGACGGGAAATACCTCCCGAGTGAGTGTGGCCCTACAGGGCGGGGACCCCGACAGGGCCAGTTACCAGTCTTCCCTCAGTGCCGACGGGCGTTATGTGGCCTTTGCGTCCTCGGCCAGCAATCTGGTGGCAGGAGATGGAAATGAGACTGGTGATATCTTTAT
>JBDSHB010000154.1:0-3089 GCA_039918695.1 Nitrospirales bacterium
AGGAATGTGGGGTCGTGAGAAATAAAGACCATGGTCCCGGGAAATTGCAACAGCGCGTCCGTCAACATATCCACGGATGTGGGATCTAAATGGTTGGTCGGCTCATCCAGGAGCAAGGTATTTGCCGGTTCGACTAACATGCGCGCTAAGGCGACCCGGTTGCGTTCCCCTCCGCTCAAGGCTTTGATGGGTTTTTTCTGATCATCTCCTGAGAATAGAAACGCGCCGGCTAAGCCTCGTAAGAAGTTTCGCTCAGTCATGGGCGCGGCTTCTTCCAGTGAGTCCAATATGGAATGTTCAGATTTCAGGATTTCGGCTTGGTGCTGAGCAAAGTAGTGGAGGGTGACCCCGTGGCCTAAGGTTCTGGAGCCTTCTTCGAATTCTAATACTCCAGCTAATATTTTAAGGAGCGTAGATTTTCCGGCACCATTTTCTCCGACTAACGCCACGCGTTGCCCGCGTTCGACCGTAAAATCTAAGCGATCATAGATGATTTTTTCGTCATAACGTTTTCCAATATCGCGCAGGTCAAATACGTCTTTTCCACTGGCCGGGGGGTCCGGGAATTTAAATCGCAACCGTTTTGTGTCCCGCTGCAATTCAATGCGTTTCACTTTTTCAAGTTGTTTGATGCGGGATTGCACCTGGCTGGCTTTGTTGGCCTGGTACCGGAACCGGTCGACGAAGTTTTGGACCCGTGAAATTTCTTTGCTTTGTCGATTGGCGGCGGCTTCTTCCTGGGCGTCCCGCTCTGCCCGGAGTTTTTGGAATCGTGTGTAATTGCCGCGGTATTCCTGCAGGGTATGGTTACGAACTTCCCAGATATGGGTGACCATGTTGTCTAAAAAGCCAGTATCATGGCTGATGATCAACAGTGTGAAATTCGACGTGAGTAGGAATGATTCCAGCCAACGCTGTGTGGGTTTGTCGAGGTGGTTGGTCGGCTCGTCCAACATGAGCACGTCTGGGGCTGATAGCAATAAGTGGGCGAGGGCCACCCGCATGCGATAGCCACCGGAGAGGGTATCAATTTTTCGTTCCCAATCCGACTCCTGAAATCCTAAGCCGGCAAGAATCCGCTTGGCTTCGTGATCGGGGAATTGGTTCCGATGTGTGGCATCGAGAATCGTGTTTCCCGGTAATGACTCCAGTTCCTGTGGCAGATAGCCAAGGCGAAGAAAAGGACGTTGCCGGATTTTTCCGCTTTCGATGTCCTCCTCAGTGAGGATCATGCGCATCAGTGAGGTTTTGCCTGACCCATTCGGACCAACAAGTCCCACACGGGTGTTGGGTTTGAGGTGCGCCGAGGCCTTGATGAACAGGGGTTTTGTGGGGTGGCTCTTGGAAATTTGTTCAATATGCAACATGCGGAAGCACCATCCAATATGTGAGATGAAAACTGAGTCAAAACCCCTTTGTCATGGTCAAAAAGACGGAAAGGAGGGATGAAATTGGTGGAGCTGGCCGGGATTGAACCGGCGACCTCGTGAATGCCATTCACGCGCGCTCCCAACTGCGCTACAGCCCCACACCGAAAATGATGCTATCACGCGACTACGGTTCGGTCAAGAAATGCAGACGTAAGAAAGACATGGTTCCCTCGTTGACAAATTATGCGTTGAGACCTACGATTCACCCGTAGAAGCTCTGGCTGACCCGCTGGCCGAGTTTTTTTTTGTCCCGTGAGCTTGTCCTGTGCGTGTGGAGGAAACTATGGCCGCGTTGGTTGTCGTCGGCTCCCAATGGGGAGATGAAGGAAAAGGAAAAATTGTGGATCTTCTGGCCAAGGATGCGGATGTCATTGTCCGCTATCAGGGAGGCTCCAATGCCGGCCATACGGTCATTACTAATAAAGGCACGTTTATTTTTCATTTGATTCCTTCGGGTATTCTCTATAGAGGGAAGGTATGCGCGTTGGGGAATGGGGTTGCCATTGATCCGGCCGGGTTGATCGAGGAGTTGGATCGTTTGACCGCTAAGGGAATTCCGGTTGGAAAACGATTTATCATTAGTAATCGGGCCCATGTCATCATGCCTTACCATAAGGCTATTGATAAAGCGGCAGAGCAGGCGAAAGGGGCCCGGCGAATCGGGACGACGGGCCGGGGCATTGGGCCGGCTTATGTCGATAAAATGGCGCGAGTCGGCATTCGCATGGGGGATTTGTTAAACCCCGATGTGTTGCAACAAAAGATCAAGGAAAACCTGGTGGAAATTAATGCGTTCTTAAAGCGCATTTACAATGTGGATGGTTTCACCGTTGAGAAAATTTTTAAAGATTATCAGGCCTACGGTGAGCGGCTTCGTCCTCATATTACGGATGTGGCTTTGGTCCTGGATCGAGCCTTTGAGCGTAAGAAACGTGTCTTGTTTGAAGGGGCGCAAGGAACCCATTTAGATGTCGATTTTGGGACCTATCCCTATGTGACATCTTCGAGTTCCTGCTCGGGGGGTGCGTGCACCGGCAGTGGGGTCGGTCCCACGACGATTACGGGAGTCCTTGGTGTGACGAAGGCCTATACCACCAGAGTCGGTGGAGGTCCGTTTCCGACAGAATTGACGGATGAAATGGGTCAGCAACTCATGCAGCGTGGGAATGAATACGGGTCGACAACGGGTCGGGCCCGCCGGTGTGGCTGGTTGGATATGGTGTTATTGCGATATGCCGTTCGAATCAACGGACTCACCTCATTGGCGATCACGAAGTTGGATGTGCTGGATGGCTGCAAAGAATTAAAGATTTGTACGGGATATCGATATCAGGGAAAGCTCCACAAGGAAATGCCAGGTGATTTGGAAATATTGGCCGGCTGTGAACCGGTGTATGAACGATGGAAGGGCTGGACAACCGAAACGTCGGGCTTGAAGGCGCATCGAGGACTTCCACCTGCCGCTAAACGGTATTTGGCCAGAATTGAGGAATTAACCGGATGTCGAATAGACATGATCTCAACCGGTTCCAAGCGTGAAGATACCATTGTTGTGAGAAATCCATTGATTCGATCACGCAAGGGCTCATAGTTTAAATGCTCCTTTGCATTTTTCTCTACTGTAAGTTTGACAACACCGGAATCCATTGTTAGCATCGC
>JBDSHB010000155.1:0-2811 GCA_039918695.1 Nitrospirales bacterium
AATGTGAACTTGAGGGCATTGGACAGTAAATTCAGAATGATGTTCTCCCACGCGTTTCGATCAACGAAGAGCGGACGGGACAATGGCGGACAGGTAACGATAAATTCCAGGCCGGCTTTTTTCATCACCGACTCAAAGGACGAAGCCAGGTCACTCGTCAACCCGCTGACATCCACCGGTTCAAACAGGGCCTTCATCCGGCCCGCTTCCAGACTGGAAAAATCCAAAAGGGTATTCACCAGTTTCAACATACGGAAGGTATTGCGGTGGGCCATGGCCAACGCCGTGGCAGAATCATGGGTATCGGGATTCATGGCCTCATCCAATGAACCAAGAATAAGCGTCAGGGGTGCTCGAAACTCATGGCTCACATTGCTGAAAAATTCGGTTTTCGCCCGGTTTAGTTCCGCTAAGGCTTCAATACGTTTCCGCTCCTCGGTCCGGACCTGTGCCCGATTGATCGCACCCGAAATCCCCTGAGCGAGCAGATTCAGAAACTCAAGATACCTGTCATCAATCGCCAGCCTCGAACTGATCCCAACTATCAAATACCCGGATTTTTTTCTGTCTCCCACGACTCCAAAGGCAGCACCATGCCCTGGCGGGACGGCTCAGGCCAGGCTCCGCCCGGAGGTCCCAGATGGCTGTCAATGTGGAACACGGTCTCTTCCCACTGAGAAGGCAGTGGAATGGGCCACCAGGGCCGGGGATGGAACGTGTCTCCATCCACAGTAAGTCGAGGTGGAGTCAGCAAGGAATCTAGTTGAAACCCGGACTGCGCGACCAGCCGGAGAGAACGTTCTTCACTATCCCACAAATACATCAGACTAAACGGGATATCAAAGGGATTGGTTGTGAGTGCTTCAGCCGAGAATCGGCAAACCTCCTCCACCGAATGAGCACGTTCGGTGGCTGCGGAAATTTGTCTGAGGGTATTGAGCCTGCGTCCTTTTAATACCTGGCTGGTCTCTTCGGTACAGGCACAAAAAAGGCCCAGGACGACTCCTTCTTCATTTTTGATGGGGCTGTAGGAAAAGGTAAAAAATGTCTCCTCCAAGAATCCATATCGGCGCATGAAAAGAGGCAGTTCTTCATTCCATGTGGCACGACCTTCTTGGAACACAATTTCCGCTTGCAGACCAATTACATTCCAAATATCAGCCCAAATTTGTGGTGCCGATTCCCCCAATGCCTTCGGGTGCCGATTCCCCAATACGGGAATATAGGCATCGTTATAAAGGTTGATCAGCTCCTTCCCCCACCAGACAAACATGGGATATCTCGAATCAAGAATAATCTGTACAGAGGTTGTGAGCTGAGAGGGCCAGGTGCCCATGTCTCCCAGAGGAGTATCTATCCAATTTTTGGATCGGATAAGGTCGGCCATCTGGTTTGAAGACATCATGAAAAATTCCTTTTACGTGGAATAGCCGAGGCAGCTTAACAGGACAAAAGGCAGAGTATGGCCCGATGGGTCGAGTTTCGCAGATTTGACCGTACCACATCCGCCCCACGTTTCCATTTGACAAATTAAGACTTTTCATCATCTTTTCGACATCCGATGGCCTGATTCTCGCTCCACTCCACCCTAATAGCTGGCACAACATTCCCCCTAGGGTCACGATCAGGAGAATCAAGGGATTTTAACAGTACGGAATTGGGAGCCATTTCGGTAATTTGTACAAATTACAGATGGCAAGGAATTGAGGAGATGAAATTTATGTGTAATTCATTCTTTATCCCCAAGCAAGGAGGCCGACGTTGAATACTTTATCCCCATCAACCAATGGTGTGATTAATACTCCCCAAGAATTTAAACAATTCATTCCGGCAAATTTTTCCTATTTTCTGGAACGTTCTTCGGGCCATATCAGGCGGATTTTGCAAGATATGGGGCAATGGGCTGACAATTCGGCACATGAAAAATTATTGTTGCGTCTTTCTTTTGACCTGGTTGAAAGGTTCATCGAATACTGTCCCTCGCAACTCCCCTGCCGGCCTTCCCTGCTTTTGGATGGATTCATATCTGATTTTTTTGGAAAACCGCAGGAATCCAAGGAATCATCAACGTCCAATCCAATCTTGTACAGGTTTCTGGATGGCCTGCTTAATCGAGCCGTGCTCAGTCGGGATGGTTTGATCTGTCTGTTCTATCACTTTTACGGCATGAAACCGGTCGAGGTCGGATTCCTGCTCGGTTTAGAAGAAGGCCAAACGCAACGCATCTATAAAAACTTTGCCCGATGGCGACAAAAGGGGTGGTTCCAAGCTACCGAAGAGGTTGGATTAACCACGCAAGACGTCCAATCTTTAGTGAAAAACCAAGTGGCTAACCCTGAATTATTCCATCAACAGGTCCGGGACAATTTACAAGAATTGTTGCCCTTCTATCGAAAAAGCGATCCCCCCTACTATCCATGCCTTGATGAGACCAAGTGGCATGAGATGTTCCGTGAGGGATACGGATTTGATTACCGGATGTGGCATTTACCTCTCTGCCTTCCCTGCATGAATGTCATTACCCGGACTGGCGACTCATTTCTCCTCGACCCCACTATCACTTTGAATTTTCATGTTTCTCCTCATTCGTTAAAGGAGGAAGAGATTTCCTGGCGGGCTCCCGGGTCAAAAGCCTCTTCCGGGAATAAAACAGGCCACCGTATTTCTCGGGACCTTCAGATGGCATAGATTTCCCTCTAACAGAGAAATCTGGATAAATTTTGATAATGAGACCGCGATACCCAACGACGAAAAGGGCGTGAGGAGCTTTGATATATGAGATTTTGCCTGTCCTGCCGTCCTGCCTTTAAC
>JBDSHB010000156.1:0-4574 GCA_039918695.1 Nitrospirales bacterium
CCAGTCAGGCAATCAGCCAAAAGGGAACCCGCTTTCACTTGAAGCCGAAAGAAATATCACATCACGGGCGAATCAGTACAGGGATTACTACCGGCAAAAACGTGAGCGCCCAGGAATGCACATAGAATTCCTGACTCAAGAATTGAAAAACCTTGATAGAACGATTCAGATTGCAGAGCGGTTACTCACATCAGACTTTGCATTGACTCAGAATGCCTTGCAGGATGCTAAAACCCAAGCACCCTCGATTCTCCTTCGACAGGAACTCCGGAAACTAGAGCGTGGATGGGATAATCAGGAACTGTCTCCGAAGGAGTATCAAATACAACGACTGCTCCTGGAATACCAGGCTTTATTGCGACGACGTGGGATCTTCAGGCGTCGCATGAAGTTCGCTCAAAATGATTTCATTGTTTCAGGAAATTCCCCATTGCAGGATCACGAAATTGCCCACATATGGGGAATTCCGTTAGGGAGTCTAGTTGCCAGAAAGGTCAAAGCTCTTCAACATTTTCTGACTGAATTACAAAAACATCAGGAAAAACAATCAGCACCGGATGAGCCGTTGCAACCCATAAACCTATGGAAAGAAGCCCTTGACTTCTTGTCCCAACGGCCCATTCAAAAGTCAATGGTTGAATACGATGGCTTGGGAAAAACAGAGGAGGCATTGCTTGATCAATTGCGAGCATTTGTCGACGGAAGCATGTCAGAGCCTGAAGAATCCAAGTTCTGGACTAGTATTACCAAAGTGCATGACACGGAATTTTCCGGAACATGGTTTTCCCAAGCCCGTTCCATTTTTGCTTTTCAACGATTAAACGCTCTGCTCAATGATATGGATTTTTCAGATGAAGGATTGGAAGAAGGCTTACGGGTTAAAATTTATCCCCAACTCCCTGATGACCAACTGGCCCCAGAATCCGATGATAAACCTATTGAGCTTAGTGAAAAGGGTGTAGGTGTTTTGAATTATTTTGCAGGAGAACAGGACGATAAACGAAGGGGATAATTCTGGCATCCAAGCCTGCCCCAGTATCCCTTTCCCGCTATGTGCCGTCAGCCCACCCCTAAAGTCGTTTTCATGACCTCATTGGCCCATTCTGAACTGAGAAAGTACTCATGGCGTACGACATGGGGCTCGAAACGACTGCCCTCAATCTGATCCCAATCTCCTCGTTCGTAAGACATCACACAGGTTAAAATTTTTCCCAAACATCCCTGCCGTTCGGTTAGAGCAAGCAGAACTTCAGACGCAAGAGGAAGGTCTGCGAGAAGTTGCTTCATTTCACAATCAAAATAGGCATCCAATACAGAAAATAGGCCAATCGTAAAGCCTTGGCTTGCGGACTCTCCCTGTAACCGGCTCAATTCTTGACACATTCGTCCCCGAATCAGCGCAATCCGCATTAGTTCGCTTGGCTTGCCACCGGTATTTGCCAGCACAAGCAAGGAGGCCCATTGCCGCATACGTTCGGTCCCTACCATCCCCACGGCTTGTCCAATTGAATTTACTACTCGAGGAAGGCCCACCGAAGCAGAATTCACAAAACGGAGAAGCTTAAGACTCAGCGACAGGTCATTTTCAACCAACTCCTCAAGAGCTTCCATTTTAATATCTGGATCTTGCAATTTGGCCAATAACAGCACAATCGCCATGCGATTTCCGGAAAGCTTGACTCCCTCTATAATTTGCGGTTTACAGAAAAAGTATCCTTGGAAATATTCAAATCCCTTTTCATAACACAGCGTGTACACCTCTTGATTTTCGACTTTTTCGGCAAGCAATCGAACCGGATACTGCTTCAACACATCAATTTGTTCAAGAAGCTGTTCTCTCGTTAATGCCAAAATATCCACTTTCACAAAGTCAGTAACCTCTAATAAAGCTCGATGAGAATCCCGCACGATAAAGTCATCAAGCGCGATTTTATACCCGAGTTGCCTAGCCCTGATCAGAGCTTGGATGACGTTGGGCGTAGGCTCAATGGACTCCAACACCTCGAGAACCACATTGTTCTTGGGCAGGACTTCATAATTTTGACTTAAAAAGAAATTCGCTGTCAGGTTGATGAATGCCTGACCCGTCCCAGCTATTTGGTCAATTCCCATTTCTAAAAACGTATTCACCATGACCCTGGCTGTAGCTTCATCCCCGTCAATGATTTGCGCACTATTGGCTTGCCCATCTCGATACAGGAGCTCATACCCAAAAACTCCTTTTTGGCGATCAAAAATAGCCTGTCGCCCAACCAGAACGGAGTCCTTGATGTTTGGAGCAGCAGTTGAAGTCATAAGAACCATCCATCATAAAAAAACGCCGGGTTACTTGGTATCCCCATGATCATCAAATCCTCCAACAAATGAGTAAAGGCAAACCTATAATGAATCCAGTACGCAATGGCCGAAAAATCCGCCTAAAATTTTGATCATTCCCAGAAAAAGAATTGTCCAAAGTTCTTCAGCTATGGTATAGATCTTTTCGTTCTTGGTGAATTACGGCGGTGTAGCTCAGGTGGTAGAGCAGCGGACTCATAAGCCGCGGGCCGGGGGTTCAAATCCCTCCACCGCCACCAAGTTTCTTATTTCTCTTCCTCTCGCTAGATTCCAGAAGATACCCGACGCTTCCGCGTTGAGAGACATGAGGACAGAAAAATCATCCGACATGGACGCGCTGGGTCGCATTCGATGAGGAATCTACAGTTGATGCCGAACGACTACTCTCAGCCCGCCCTTCATTTAATGGAACTTCAATGAATACCGAAGTCCCCTTAGCCGGTTGACTGTGAATTTTCAAACGAGCCCCTATCTTCTTTGCCCGACTGACCATATTTCCTAATCCATGTCCTTGAGCCAGAACAAGATCGACTTCAAAACCCTTCCCGTTATCTGACACCTCGATAACCGTGTCTGTTGCCGTCATCTTCGCAGACACCTGTCCCTTCTTCGCGTGCGAATATTGTATGCTATTTCGAACGGCCTCTCGTACCATATGTAACAGCTGCGCACCCTGCTCACGTGACAGATGATCCTCACAGGATGGATCAACATTGACCAGTATCGGGAATGAGGCTTCCCGACTCAAATCTTCTACAAGGGTCTTGAGTGCCACCTCGAATTTGTTTCCCAACAGGACTCCGGCCTTGAGATTTTCCAAAAACACCTGGAGCATATCTGACATTTCCGCCACTTGTTCAATAACGCAGTTGGTGGGACGCCCTACCTCGATAGCCATTTGAATTTTTTGCAGGGCGCGGGCTATTCGTTCATAAAAATGCAGAATAATGACATTTCGTTCCTCAATGACGGTTAATAGCTCCTTATTGCGTTCAAGAAGGTACAGAAAGGGAGACAACCGCACGATTCCGGCTAACAATAATCCCGCGACAACAAACCCCAGCCATGTACTCACAAAATTCAATGGAGGAGGATTGAGTTCAAGGTATGGGATAGATATCCCATAGGTCTTTTGAATAGCCAGGAGCCCAACTGCCGCATTCAAGAGATTCCACGCCAGGGTATTTTCAGTCGAACGTACACGACGAAGAAGCAAAAAAACCGTCAACCAATGCATCAGGCAGGTTGCAAGCAATACCCAAAACAAGAATCTTTCCCCATTCATCTAGCTAAGACGTCCTTCCCCCGTAATGCCTGGGCCTTCCTGCTTCATCTTGAGGGGTTCATACCCTCTCTATCGTGTTTCGTCGCCCCCAATATTGTCCGCTATGGCAACAACAGATTAAGCCAGCCAGTAAAACCATTACCGGACGCATGTCATAGCCTCGTTCCTCTTGTCGGAAATTTCCCAGACCATCTTAAGAAAACCATTCCCGAATCACTTTGATATAGGCTTTCTGCTTTAGTGGTGTCCTCCAGTCGCATCTCAATCTACTGAGCTTGGCGCGCTGACATTTGCGTTACTCCCAGACTCCTCCCTTTGAGGTATTTACCGGTAGGGGTCGGACAGACAGACTCCTCGCAGTATTGAGATATAGTGAGATGCGATTAGCCCTTATTTTCTTATTAAGCCTTCTGTTCTGGTCAGTAACCATCTCGATCGAGTATGGGAATCGGACCCCGAACAGCACTTCCGCAGCCCAAGCCTGTTCAGGGGAAGTCATTGGAGAAGTCCTCCTTGATTATTTACACATAGGAAGAATTAAGGGAATAAGAGATAATGGCCACATACTTACTGTTGGCCTCACTTCCGATTGGGCTACCCTCCCTTCAGACATTCAACAAGAAACGTATGAAGCAGTCGCCTGCTATGCCAAAATTCAACAGCGCACATTGCAGGTTATTGAAACTCCATAAAAAACCCGCCCAAAGACTCAGCTTAAAGGAACTCAGGCAGGTGGACCGTGTGGGTGCTGGGAGGACTCTCGATAATATTCACTCAGAACCTGAGCCCGCTCTTCATCCATAAGTACGAGCTGGCGTTGATCAAAAATATTGGCGCAATACAAATAAATCAAATGGGTTGTGGTCCCTAACTCGATATGCATTTCTCCTCCCTCACCATCCTGAAAGGTCGACTCCTGTTGAAGGTGTTTGGAGGGAAGCCCCTCATAGAT